>NZ_JVGV01000005.1:0-144139 GCF_001076775.1 Streptococcus pseudopneumoniae | reverse complement strand
GACTCCCACCGGCTCCATTATTCCTTTGCATTCTTTTGCATTCCTTGGTAAAACGTTGTTAAATCAACGTTTTTTATTTTTGTCTTTGGTATTCCTTGGTATTCTTTTGCGAAAAAGACAGACCCTAAAACAGACCCTCTTTTTGAAGAAGGTCTGTTGTGTTTAAAAATTAATATAATTGGCAAAGCGTTCTCCGATGTCATCCTTTGCTTGCTTAGTTATGTGAGTATAAACGTTCATGGTCGTCTTCAAGTCGGAATGTCCTAACCGATGTTGGACTTGCTTCAAAGTCATACCAGCGTCAAAACAAAGGCTGGCATGTGTATGTCTGAATCCATGGATTTTAATTGGACGTAGGTCGCTACCTTCCACAATTTTGATAAGCCACTTTCTAGGAAGAGTGCTTGGAATTGGCTTTTTAAATTCATTTTCAAAAATGTATTTGGTGTTTGGATTTTGCTTTTTCCATTTTTTCAAAATACTTTTTGTTTTCTTGTCCAGACTGATTAGTCGATTACTGCTTACCGTTTTGGTATTGCCTATCTCTTCGCCTGCAAAACCTCTTGTAATGGCCTTATTAATGTCAAGAGTATTATCTGTCCAGTCATTCCATTCAAGGGCTAAAATCTCCCCTTTTCGTGCCCCTGTGAAGGCCAGAAGACGGAATAGAGTTATCTTCTCTAGATCCTTTGTTTTGGAGACAAGTTTTAAAAATTTTTTAAGTTCGTCTTTGCTATAGAAGTCGCTCTTGTTATCTGATTTCTTTCTTGTTGATGTAATCACGCTGTCTACTGGATTGGTATCAATGTAACCATGTCTGATTGCATACTTAAAAACATTATTCATCAACCCCTTTAATTTACGGCCATAGACCAGTTTCTTCGACCACTCGTTAGCTTGTTCCTGCATTTGAAGTGGTGTTATCGTAGCTATCTTTCTATTGCCGAAAGCTGGATAGATGTGATTCTTGAAATTCCTAGATGTCTTGATGTAGGTGCTTTCTTGCACTGTCTCGGAATAATCTTTGAGCCATTTTTTTGCGATTTCCTCAACCGTGATTTCTTTCCTGCTTTGTTCTCCGCTTTCTATATCTTCCTGAAGTTGAAGTAGTGCTGCTCTTGCTTTAGCTTTAGTCGCAAATCCTCTTCGTTTAATATACTTGTCTTTTCCGTTTTCTTTTCCGACGTAAATTCTAAAACCAAAAGCCGTCTCTCCGTTTTTCTTTTTATAAGACTTTATTTCCATTGATTTTCACCTCATTTCTTGATAAAATGGGTATAAGAAAACTACCTTTTTAATGGTCGTTTCCTTATACAGTACATCCTCACGCTCAGAGTCGCCAAACTTTGAGTGTGGGGATTTTTGTTTTTAAAAAGGGAAGCAACGGTTAAGTTACTTCCCCTGGCACGCTATGGTGCAAAGTTTAAAAATATGAGGGCTCGCCTCTAAGTAACTTAATTATATCATAAACTCAAACTTATTCCAAGCCGATGCCAACTTTTGCAGTTAATAAGTAAGCACCATCTGCTTGTTTGCTGAATGTTAAAGTAACACTTCGGATTTTTGTTCCTGCTGAAGAATATGAAATCGTTCTACTTTCATGATCATTGACAGTAGTAGTGTTTATATTGTTTGGCTCTCCATGAACGCTAACAATATCGTCGTAGTTAGTTCCGCCAGCACCATAGTTCATGATATCACCCATTTGAAGAGCGTCAAACTGTTCTTTTGTCCAGTTAAACTTAGCATCCTCTTCTTTTTGTGATGCTTCGAATGAAGAACTTACTGAACTTACAGTTTCTTCCACATTCTTGGCAGCATTATTCAAAGCACGAGCATACATCAATTGCGTAGCGATAACAATAACCATTGACACAACTGCTAAGACTGTACCAATGATAGCCAACATTTTTGGTCTTTTTCTGTTGATAGCTAGACCTATCAAACCTAATATAAGCGCTAAAATAGCAATAACAAATGATAGGTTGTTAATGATAGGCATCCAAGACCCAAATAGAGCGATTGCTCCGAAAATAATAGCCAAAATACCTAAAACTTTGCGTTCTTCATTCATAATGAAACCTCTCCCAGCTTTTAATGTGAATCAGTTGTTGCACATATTTTTAATTTACTAATGATAAATACTCTTCTTTGCCCCCGTAGATTCAGAGTCGCCAAACTTTGCGAGTGTGGGGCTTTTTTTATGTAACAAAAAGAATCAAAATGGTAGTTCTTCGTCAATGTCTTTTTCTAAATCCCAATTTTTAAGTAATCCTTGGAAAAAGTAGCTCGACTTCCCACCACAATCTGGACAGTAACGAGAATTTCCAACTAATACTTTTTTGCAACCATTTCCTAGGAAGTGAACAATTGGAATTGCATATCCACGGGAGTCGAAGTTACTTTCATAATCGCCTATGCAAATATTTCTTGTGTATATGCCACAAACATTACAATAGTTGTTGACATCCAACTCTTCGTTTTCGCACCTAGGACAGATAATTGGATATCCATCCAAGTCTAAATCATATTTTGGGTATCTCATACGTAATTTTTCTTTCTCTCGATTTTCTAAATAAGCTTCTAAAGTTGTTGTTCCCTTTTGTTGATGGGTAGAGCAGATATGACAGTATTTTAAATTTCTATCAATTTTACTAAAACAAGTTCTACAAATTCTAGTATTTTGACTAGTAGCTATATACTTAGCGAATTTTTTTTCAACCTCGTGACCGTCTTTTATAAGTCCAAAAGATTGCATCGATTTCATATTTTTGAGGACATAACTAGCTACAGAAAAAGAAACTTGAAATACAGATTGAATAAACCTATCATCCATAGAATGAAAAAACATTGCGTAGTTACCTAAAACTGGAAAAGGAACTAGTAAATGTTTTGCAAAAAAATTTGCTTCCGTTTCAAAAGTCTTATACTCATTTTCGGATAAGCTATACCGTGATAAGATAGTCTTGTCTGTCGTTTCGTTGTGTTTTAATACATAATGACCTAATTCGTGAGCGATTGTGAAGCGAATGCGCTCCTTATTATCAATAGTATCATTATAAAGCAAGATATATGTTTGGGTATCAGATTTATACCACAAAGCACCATCTTCACTGTTTAAAAGTTGATAAACTTCGTTAATATCCATATTGTTTTCTTTTGCAAGAGTGCTGTATTTCATAAGATGAAGATTGTCAAGCTGTGAAATAATATGAAGTAGGTCGATTGGTAATCTACCATTTGTGTATTGATTGAGAAAACTATATGCTATGCTTTTTAATTTCTTGTAATCGATATTTCTAGAAGTCGTGGTCGTCGTCGCCACCTCCATTCAAAACATCTTGGAAAGTTAAGTCCATTATTTGCAATAAACGCTCTTGATCTGTAACGCTTAGGATTTTAGCTTTACGTTGGATTGCTCTGAATTGTGGTGTCTCGGTTGGGGGGGAGGAAGTGTCAGATAAGTCTTTGGTCATCAATTCCGATAACGAAACATTGAATATTCTAGAAATATCATTTAAAACGCCCGCTTTGGGAGTATACTTTCCTCTCTCCCATTCGCTTACTGAAGAGGAACTTTTTCTTCCCAATCTATTAGCTAAGTCAATTTGTTCCATTTGGTATTTTTGACGTAGAAATTTAAGATTAGAAGCAAAATAATTATTTTGGTTCTCCATGACGTGAAATACCTTTCGTATTTTTCTTTTACTATATAATATCACTTTATCCGAAACGTTACAAACAAAAAGAGAAAAAAATTTCGAAAAAAATGAAGTAAAATGCTTGACTTCGGAAAAACCGAAGTGTATAATTAAGACATAATCAAGAAAGGAGCAATAGATGGCGAACACCTTAAAAACTTTGCGACGTTTTCGTGGGATGACTCAAGAGGAATTGGCGAAGGAAACTGGCATAACATCGCGCACTATAATGAGTTATGAAAATGATGTCAAAAAATTGCGTAGAGCTAGTTATGAGAATATAAAAAAACTAGCTAGCGCACTAGATGTTTCAGTAGACGATATTTTTTTAGACAACGTTTCGGATTTTCTGAAACTACCGTCTTAGGAGTAAGGAGATAACCATGGAGGAAGTAGTACGAAATAAGCAACCATTTGAGGTAGCTTTTGAAAATCGCTTGCTTGCGATTGAAAATCGACTAGAGAAGTTAGAAAAAGAGCAGAACACTTTTGTAAATCATCAAAAGAAAGTTTCGATTCTAGTCTCTGAGTCAACCTATCACAAAATCATTGACCAAATCGTTGAATTGGAAAGTGGTTATTTAGAAGAAACACTGGAGGAATAATATGGAATTAACTATCATTAACGAGCAGGAAGTTCTCGGGAAACACTTCACAGTTTACGGTACAGCAGATGAACCGCTGTTTGTCGCAAAGGATGTAGCCGAATGGATTGAGTACGATGTATCTAGTGTGAATAAAATGCTAGATAAAATCGATGAAGACGAAAAGCTGGTCGGAACATTGTTCCGTTCAGGTCAAAATAGAGAAGTATGGTTCTTAACAGAGAACGGACTTTATGAAGTTCTTATGCAATCTCGAAAACCATTGGCAAAAGAGTTCAAGAAAAAAGTAAAAGAAATCTTGAAATCTATTCGTAAGCATGGCTTGTACGCTATTGATGATTTGCTGGAGAATCCAGATATGGCAATCGCAGCACTTCAGAAGCTAAAAGAAGAACGACAATTGCGTTTACAAGCGCAGGAAGAAGTAGCTCAAAAGAATCAAATTATCCAAGAGCTACAACCGAAAGCAACATATTACGACTTAGTCTTGCAAAATAAATCACTAGTACCGATTTCAGTAATCGCTAAAGATTACGGGATGAGCGCTACGAAGCTGAATAAAATCTTGCATGAACTTAAAGTACAATACAAGCAAGGTAGTACATGGCTTTTGTATCAGAAGTACGCAGGTAAAGGTTATACTCAATCAAAAACTCACACAATTGATGCAGACTATAGCAAGATGCATACTTACTGGACTCAAAAGGGACGATTGTTTCTTTATGATCTGCTTAAAAACAAAAAAGGAATTTTACCACTGATTGAGCAAAAAGATGTGGCTTAATTCAAAAAAAAGCACCTGAACAAGTCAGGCGCTTACTAAAATAACTAACTTAATTATATCACGAAAGGGAGGAAATTGCCAATGGCTTTGGAATTGTTTGGGGAAGATTTCAAAAATGAACTGCTAGAAGAACTTGTCCAGTTAAATGTGAAAGCTATGACCGAAGCTAAATTACGAGTGGCAAGAGGCACGAACTGGGCTTCAATTAAAGACGTCCAAGAAAAGACCGGTTGGGGTCGTAAGAAAATTGAAGATTTCAGAGATGCAGGGAAATTCCGCTATCAGCAAAATGCTAAAGGCGGTAAATATTTATATGACATGAACGACGTACTACGTTTTCAAAGTCAGTTAGCAAAGTGAGGGAAGAATGAATCTATTAGTAAGATTAAAAAACTGGTTATCCAAAGAAATCAACACTGACTGGAGAATCGTAGCTTTGGATTTAAACAGAGCATTGATTGACCTTCAAGAAAAATACCAACGAGCAAATCAGCATATAGCTGATCTTGAAAAAATCGTAGCAATCTACAAAGAAAAGGAGAACGTAAAATGATGGAATATCTTTATTTTGTGACAATCTTCGGAATCGCGCTCTGGTCTCTAGTAAATAAACTAGATGACCACGTTGAAAATGAAAAACCAGATAGGCAGCTAATAGCAAGTAACATCGCTCGTATGAATCTGAGAAATTCAGATAAGCAATTTACGTACGACGTGCAACCGCCTGTAGGGCTAGTTAAGGAGTAGAAGATGGTGACAATCAATAAACTAGAAATTGAAAACGTCAAGCGTGTTAAAGCGGTCAAATTAGAGCCGTCGGCGACTGGTTTGACAATCGTAGGTGGAAATAACAATCAGGGAAAAACAAGCGTACTGGACGCGATTGCTTGGGCGCTGGGAGGTAATAAGTATAAACCTAGTCAAGCACACCGAGAAGGTAGTACAATTCCGCCTAGTTTAAAAATCACGCTATCAAATGGCTTGATTGTAGAGCGCAGTGGTAAGAACAGCACTCTCAAGGTGATTGACCCAAGCGGCAATAAGGCTGGTCAAAACTTGCTGGATAGCTTTGTGGAAGAACTGGCTATCAACTTACCAAAATTCATGGAGCAGACCAGCAAAGAGAAGGCTAAAACTCTGTTGCAGATTATCGGAGTTGGTCCGCAATTGGTTGAACTGGAAATGCAGGAAAAGGCCAAGTATGACGAGCGCCACGCAATCGGTGTGATTGCTGACCAGAAGGAGAAGTTCGCTAAAGAACAACCTTACTATCCTGACGCACCGAAAGAGTTAGTATCTATCTCTGAACTTATTCAACAACAACAGGCTATCCTCGCTAAGAATGGCGAGAATACTCGCAAACGTCAGAACTTGGTATCTATCCAAAATCAACATGCTTCAGCAACTGCAGAGGTTGAACGATTGAAGCAATTGCTGGCCGATGCCAAAGAAAAAGAAAGTCAGTTAGCTCAAGACTTGGCTATAGCGAATACCGATGCTATGGATCTTCTCGATGAATCAACTGAGGAGATTGAAAACAACATCGCAGAGATTGATGAAATCAATCGTAAAGTACGTGCTAATCTGGACAAGGATAAAGCAGAAGAAGATGCCAAGGGCTACCGAGAACAATACAAAGAACTTGATAATGTGATTGCTGAAATTCGCAAACAGAAGACAGACTTGCTTACAAACGCAGATTTACCGTTGCCGGGCTTATCCGTGGATGATGGCGAACTGCTCTATCTTGGCCAGCGCTGGGATAACATGTCTGGTAGCCAGCAATTACAAGTTGCGACTGCAATCGTGCGTAAATTGAAGCCAGAATGTGGCTTTGTGTTGATTGACAAGCTGGAACAAATGGATCAGCTGACTTTGCAGGAATTTGGCGCGTGGCTTGAGCAAGAAGGTTTGCAAGCTATTGCAACTAGGGTTTCAACGGGAGATGAGTGTAGCATTCTGATTGAAGACGGGTATAGCGTTAAACCAGTGAAGTTTGAAAGTTCTGCTCAGCAAGGACACGCCGAAACAGTCGCACCAACATGGCAAGGAGGTTTTTAAAACATGCAAATCACAAGAGGAAAGCGGGCGCGAGCTCAAAAAGTAGTTATATATGGTCCTGAAGGAATTGGTAAGTCCACGTTTGCTGCTGAATTTCCAAATGCGGTCTTCATCGACACGGAAGGTTCGACAGATAACATGGATGTGGCACGACTCGACAAGCCAACCAGCTGGACCATGCTCATCAATGAGATTGCTTTTATCAAGGCGAATCCGACTGAGTGTGGGACACTCGTCATTGATACGATCGATTGGGCTGAAGCTTTGGCAGTTAATTACATCTGTTCTCAACATGGAAAACAAGGGATTGAGGATTTTGGCTGGGGCAAAGGCTACACCTATGTCCAAGAAGAAATGGGACGTTTCTTAAATAGCTTGTCTGATTTGGTTGATATGGGGATCAACGTGGTATTGACTGCGCACGCTCAAATCAAGAAATTTGAACAGCCGGACGAGATGGGTTCTTACGACCGATACGAATTGAAACTTGGCCAAAAGACAGGTTCTAAGACGGCACCGCTTGTCAAAGAATGGGCAGACATGGTTCTATTTGCCAACTACAAAACCTTAGTCATGACGACCGATAACGGCAAGAAGAAGGCGCAAGGCGGTGAACGTGTGATGTATACCAATCATAGGCCGGCTTGGGATGCCAAGAACCGACATGGATTACCTGACGAAATGCCATTTCATTACGTTGGAATCGCTCATATCTTTTCGAGTCAACAAACGCAACCTATTCCATCGCAACCTCAGACAGTCACTCCAGAACCTCAGCAGGCCACACAGCAAGCCCCTGAGCAAGTTCAAGAAGAATTGCCTCTCAATATGTCGCAGGTAGCTGAAAAACCTCAAAATGAAGCTCCTAGTACGCCACAGACACCACCCGAGCAATATCACACGAACTTACCAAAGAGTTTGACAGACCTCATGGCGCAAGGAAACGTGACAGAAGAAGAACTTCAAAAAGTTGCTTACATTCGCGGGCATTTTCCACTAGGGACTCCTATTGAAAGTTTTCCGACTGACTACTGGGATATGATTGTCGCTCATTGGCAAGCAACTGTGGAAGTTATTGAAAATCAAGTTAGAAAAGAACCAGAATTACCCTTTACGGTGTAGATTTTGGGAATTAGAAATCATAGCAAGGTATAACAAGAGGTATCTATGAAAGATAAAACTATTAAAATCGATTTATCAAAAATCGCCAATACAGCCTTACAAGAGAAGGTTGATAAAGAGTTAGAAAAAGTCCTTGATAACATTTTGGATCCAAATACGGAAGCTAAGGCAACTCGTAAGGTCACTATTACGCTGACGATGTCAACAGATGATGAACGTACTGTCGTAAAGACAGGTATGGAAGTCAAATCTACATTGGCACCGCAAAAAGGTGTTGCAACAACTGTTATTGTCGGTCGTGATGACGCTGGTATAATCCACGCTAATGAGCTAAAAAGTGGGGTCCCTGGACAAACTTACTTTGATGACAATGGTGATATGAGAACAGATACTGGGGAACTCATCGAAAAAGTCGAACAACAAAATACAAATATTATTGATTACAACAAAAAGAAAGCAGGTAACTAACCATGACAGAAAATCTTAAAGCAGCATTATCTTATGCAGTTGAGTTAGCAGATAAAGAAAATAAAATTATTTCTTCATCAAGTGGGAAGGAATATTTTGACATCAATAAGCATGACTTCAGAGAACTTAGCCCCCGCAAATATGCGCCGACTCTTGAACTTCAAACGCTCAAAAGTTTAGTGGATTATCTCAAATCAGATAACGACTTTATCGGTGGTCATAGACTTGTAGTGGTGGTAGAAAGTTATCAAAAAGTTTCTGTGTATGATCAAGTGGATATTGAATATGGCAAACGTCCTCAACTTGTATCTGTAAAGGCATCTGTTCCATTTATCCCCTTTAGTAATTGGTGTAATCAGGAAGAGTTTAATATTATGTTGCAATCTATGTTTATCAATGATGCAGACCGCAATCTAGTTTTAGATTTTGCTAGTCACTTAAAAATCGAAAAAGGGGCAGAGGCTCAAGATAACGGCGTTACACAAACGGTGACTGTTCGTGATGGTGTAGCAAGTCTAGCACAGGCTAAGACTCCAAATCCAGTAACCTTACGACCATATCGTACCTTTAATGAAGTAGAACAACCAGCAAGTCAGTTTGTATTCAGAGTTAACAAATCAGCGAATCTAGCTCTCTTTGAAGCGGATGGGGGCAAATGGAAATTAGATGCTGTTAAAAACATCTCAGATTATTTAAAAACAGAACTTGCAAACAACGATAAAATCACAATTTTAGCATAAGGAGAAAAACAGCATGACACAACAACAATACAACAACTTTGAACGCGAATTTGGATGGGAAGATACGATTGAAAAAGACTCGGAATACGTCCTACTACCTGACGGTTTATACCACTTTACAGTAATCGGTATGGAACGCACACGCCACACGCCAAATCCACAAAATCCCGGAAAATTGCCAGCGTGTAACAAGGCTATCGTCAGCATTAAGATTGTAGCTAATGAAGGCGAAACCGAATTGCGTCACAATTTATTCCTGCACAGCTCAACTGAAGGAATGCTATCTGCTTTCTTTGCTGCAATTGGCCAAAAGAAAAAAGGCGAACCACTTCGCATGAATTGGAATACAATCATCGGCGCAACCGGTGTATGTAAAGTCGGAACTCGACAGTACAAGGAAAATAATTATAACGAAGTTAAGTCAATGCTCTATCCTGAAGATGTTGATTACACAAAAGTATTAAATCAACAACCAGGGCAAGTTACACAAGCAAGCTACCAGCAACCACAGCAACCGAATTTTGCGCAACAACCGCAAGGACAAGCAGGATATCAAGCTGGGCAATTCTAGGAGGTAAGGGATGCAATTAAGACCTTATCAACAGGAAGCACGGGAGGCTGTTCAAGCTGAATGGGCTAAAGGTCGCAAGCGCACGCTCTTAGTATTACCAACAGGATGTGGAAAGACGATTGTTTTTTCCAAAATCATTGAAGACCAAGTGAGAGAGGGCAAGCGTGTGCTTGTCCTTGCTCATAGGTCAGAGCTTTTGGAGCAGGCTAGCGACAAGCTCAAGACTGCAACCGGGCTTGGCACAGCACTAGAGAAAGCTGAGAATACTTCTATCGGTTCTTGGTATCGGGTCGTCGTCGGTTCAGTTCAGACCATGCAGAGAGAGAAACGATTGAGACAGTTTCCGCCTAATTGGTTCGATACGATTGTAGTTGATGAAGCCCATCACGCTATCTCAGATGGCTACCAACGTGTACTTGGTTATTTTGAGCAGTCGGATGTGCTGGGTGTTACAGCTACGCCTGACCGTGGAGATATGAAAAACCTTGGGTCTTACTTCGATAGCCTTGCTTATGAATATTCGTTGGTACAAGCTATCAAAGAAGGCTACTTATCTAAAATCAAGGCTTTGACAATTCCGCTAAGTTTGGATTTATCAAATGTCAGCATGTCGGCAGGCGATTTCAAGGCGAGCGACGTCGGAACAGCACTGGATCCATACCTGGAGCAGATAGCTGACGAAATGGTCAAGCAATGTGCTGACCGTAAAACAGTTGTATTCTTGCCTTTGGTAAAGACCTCGCAGAAGTTTCGCGATATCCTAAACGCAAAAGGATTTCGTGCTGCTGAAGTCAATGGAGAGTCCAAGGACCGTGCAGAAATCTTAGAAGACTTTGAGAAAGACCGTTACAACGTGCTTTGTAACTCGATGTTATTGACTGAAGGGTGGGATTGCCCGTCAGTGGATTGCGTAGTAGTGCTAAGACCTACTAAGGTACGTGCCCTATATAGCCAGATGGTGGGGCGTGGTACTCGTTTACATCCAGGAAAGGAAGAATTACTCTTGCTAGACTTCCTCTGGCATACAGAACGCCACGAGCTATGCCGTCCAGCTCATTTAATCTGTGAGACTCCAGAAGTCGCTCAGAAAATGGTTGAGAACATGGAAGAGCAAACTGGTGTAATGCTTGACCTTGAAGATATGGAAGTCAAGGCTGCAGAAGACGTAGTCGCTCAACGTGAAGAAGCTTTGGCCAAACAATTGGAAGAAATGCGTAAGCGTAAACGCAAATTAGTGGATCCATTGCAATTTGAAATGTCTATCCATGCTGAAGATTTATCAAACTACGTACCTAACTTTGGATGGGAGATGGCACCTGCTAGTGATAAGCAAATTAAAGCTCTTGAGAAATACGGCATACTTCCTGACGAAATCGCGAATGCTGGAAAGGCTGCTTTATATTTAGATAGATTACACAAGCGACAAGCGGAAGGTTTAACAACACCTAAACAAATCAGATTACTTGAAAGATACGGTTTCAAAGGTGTGGGAATGTGGCCGTTCGAAGAAGCTAAAAATATGATTAATCGCATAGCAGCTAATGGTTGGAGAGTTCCGACAAGTGTGCGACCAGCTGAATATGTACTAAATTAAGAAGGAGGAGATAGTGGCAGAGAATGATTTTAATTTGTTGCCGTTGCTGGATTACATCAATCCTGCCACGGTAGATTATCAGACGTGGGTCAATGTCGGTATGGCTCTTAAACATGAAGGATATACAGCATCCGACTGGGATAACTGGTCCCAAAACGACAGCCGATACAAGAAATTCGAATGCTTCAAAAAATGGGATACTTTCAATGAACAAGCAGGAACTATCGTGACGGGTGCGACGATTACCCAACTTGCTAAAGAAAATGGCTGGGTGTCGCAATCCAGCTATGATAGCGAGAACGCGCATGAGTTAGGCTGGACCGATACAATAGATCGTGATTATCGTGTCATTGATAAAGACTGGATTGAAGGTAAGGAAATCCATGAGCCAACTATTTGGAATCCGGTTCAGGAAATTATCAAATACCTTGAAACGATCTTTGAAGCTAGTGAAAATGTTGGGTACGTTACTGAATGCTATCCAAAGACTGACGATGAAACAGGCGAGATTGTCAAATGGCTGCCAACTAAGGGGGCTTATGACCGGACTGCTGGGCAATTGATTGAAGAACTTAGTAGATGTAATGGCGATATCGGTGCAGTGCTAGGTGATTATCACGAAGAAGCCGGCGCATGGGTTCGATTCAATCCAATGGACGGGAAAGGCGCAAAAAATGAAAACGTGACAGATTTCAGATATGCCCTGGTCGAATCCGACAGTATGCCAATCGATAAACAGAACGCCATATACAAAGAACTTGAATTACCGATTGTTGCCTTGGTGCATAGCGGAAACAAGTCACTACATGCCATCGTCAAAGTAGATGCCAAGAATTACGAAGAATACCGTAATAGGGTTGATTATCTTTATAAGATTTGTCAAAAGAACGGCATTATCGTCGATACACAGAATCGGAATCCAAGTAGACTATCTCGTATGCCTGGGTTCATCCGTAATGGACAGAAGCAATTCTTAGTAGATACTAACATAGGTAAGACCGATTGGGATGAGTGGTATCAATACATCGAAGATTTGAATGACGACCTGCCGGATCCAGAAGGATTGGCCGATAGCTGGGATAATTTGCCAGAGTTGGCACCCGAGTTGATTAAAGGCGTTCTTCGTCAAGGTCATAAGATGTTGATTGCTGGACCATCAAAAGCTGGTAAGTCATTCGCTTTAATTGAAATGTCAATTGCAATTGCTGAAGGCAAAAAATGGCTAGGCTGGGATTGTACTCAGGGGCGTGTATTATACGTCAATCTGGAGCTAGACCGTCCGTCTGCCTTACATCGCTTCCGTGACGTTTATCAAGCTATGGGATTACCGCCTAAAAGCATCCAGAATATCGATATCTGGAATCTTCGTGGGAAGACTGTACCGATGGACAAGCTAGCGCCTAAACTTATTCGTCGAGCTTTGAAAAAGAATTATATCGCAGTCATCATTGACCCGATTTACAAGGTCCTGACCGGTGACGAGAACAGTGCAGACCAGATGGCCCACTTTACCAATCAATTCGACAAAGTAGCGACAGAGCTCGGCTCCAGCGTTATCTACTGCCATCACCACTCAAAAGGTTCGCAAGGTGGCAAGAAGTCCATGGACCGCGCTAGTGGTTCGGGTGTATTCGCTCGGGATCCTGACGCGCTTATCGATTTGGTCGAGCTGGAAGTATCAGAAGAATTGCTTACTCAAAGACTGAATCAAGCAGCGTGCGAAGTGTATAAACAGGCTTTGCAAGAGCGAAATAATGCCTATTACCAGCAAAATGTCGGACTAGATGACCTATTAAGTCCAGCGCAGATGAGAACGCACTTTGAAAAAGGGATCCCTGATGTCATGGCTCGTGCTCCTTATGTAGACAAGCTCGAAGAAATTCGCAACAAGATCCAGATAGCAACCGCATGGCGTGTGGAAGGTACGCTTCGAGAGTTTGCCAAATTCAAGCCAGTGAACATGTGGTTTAGCTATCCAGTGCATGCGCTCGATGAATCGGGTGTGTTGGCGGATATCCAATTGGAAGAGGTGAATGAGAAAAACTCCCCGTGGAAGAAAAACTTCGACAAGAAGACGACGAAAAAAGAGCGCTCTGAGAAACGCTCTGAAAAAATAGAAACAGCTATTGAAGCGATAAATGATGGAACAAGTCCAGTCACTATCGATGACTTAATCGGATACTTTTCGACAAAAGAGAAGCCGATTAGTGAAAAAACCATTCGAAGATGGATAAAAGACAATGGAAATTTCGAAGTAAAAAACAAAGAAATTATAGCAAAAATTTAAGAATAAAGACAGAGACAACGACAAAAAATATCGAAAATGTCCCTAGGGACAAAAATAGAGACAGAGACAAAGTCGAGGGTCAACTTCGAATATGTCTATCGAAAATGTCTCTAAGGACACAGACAAAATAATCGAAAATGTCCCTGACTCTGAGAGTGAAAAAACGAGGGACAAAATCGATAATTTATCGAAAATGTCCCTGATTTTGAGGGACAAAAACAAGGGACAGAATATTCTCTTTCTCCGAAAGAAGAATATTTAGGAAGTGTCCCTGAGAGTTCAGAAGAACAGGTACAGGTACAAGGGGGCTATGCATCCGCCCCTTGTAACCCTGTAACCCTGTCCTTCACTCTGAACTTAGGCGTGTATAAAAAAAGAAGGTAAAAAATGACATTAAATAAAAAAGCTATTGATAATCTTAAAAAGGAAATCGATGACTTGTTGGATAAATGTGAAGATGATTTTGGAGAGATGGCACTTAATCCAGATTACTCATTTGGATTGCTTATGAGCGCTAGTGCGACCTTGGGTGTAATTTTAAGGGAGTTGGCTGATGATTGAATTCTTTTTACCGATGAAAAAAATACCGACAACAACTCATCAACAGAAAAAGGTAAATGTGAGATCTGGTAAGCCTATTTTTTATGAGCCAGAGGATCTGAAAAATGCCAGGGCGAAATTTGAGAGCTTGCTTGCCCAGCATGTTCCTCCTGATAAATTTAAAGGAGCGATTCAATTAACGGTTAAGTGGTGTTTCCCTCGTATCAAAAAAAGCTACGATGGCCAGTACAAGACTACAAAGCCGGATACAGATAATTTACAGAAGTTGCTCAAGGATTGCATGACGAAACTTGGATACTGGCAAGACGATGCTCAAGTGGCCAGCGAGATTGCCGAAAAGTTCTGGGCTGACACAGTTGGGATCTATATCAAGATTGAGGAATTGCCATGAGAATTGACTACATTGATTTCTTTAGCAGAGTCATTCCAGAATGGATGGCGCGCAGCAATCAGAAGAGCCAAGAGGTCGGTTTTGCTTCCGACGCTTATTGGTTATGGGTGGTGTCATCGATTAGCGAAATTTGCAAGCAATACAATGACGATGAACTAGTGACAGAGCAGTTCGGATTGCTCTTTAACTGGCTGGAAAAACAAGCAGGATAAACCATGGAATATAGCAAACAGACAGTAATCAATGGACTGAAACGCACAATAGAGCAGACGGAGGCAAGGATAGTTGAACTATCTGAGCCGTGTGTCAAATCGCTTGCTTTTAGCAGGTCCGAGGAAAGAGACTTGCTTAAAAAGAAAGTGAAAAACTGGAAGAAGAGAATAAAGGAATTGGAAGATGAATGTTAAGGAATTAATTGAGAAATACAAAAGATATGAGGGGAAGTGGAATGGTAAAACAGGAGAACTAGCTCGTCAAATTTTTCTAGAAGACTTGAAACAACTAGACGAACCGCGAAAAGTCAAAGTTAAGAAGTTTGTGGCGGATTGGTATGAGGAACACAAAGACGAATTTGAGTACAATGTGTGGGATTGGTTATCTTCAAAAAGCGAGTCGGGAAAGATTGATAGTAAGTTCGCTTTTTGGTTAAACGACGTAGATAATACACCTATTCAAACCCTTGTCAACATGCACCAATTCGGCTACGAGGTCGATGAAGAGAAGAGGTATCTGGTTAAGATTAAAGCGACAAAACACTACTTTAATAAAGATGGGAATGGGAGAGTGTATTTTTCTCTAGCATATAAAAGCCATTTTACAAAAAAACAACTCGAAGAAGCTGACTTTGGCTGGGTATTCGATTGTGAGGGGATTGAAATTGAGGAGGTTGAATAAATGGCAAATATTAGATTACAAAATCCATATATGGATGAAACCATCAAGGTGAGAGACGAATACAAACAAATTCTCAAAATGCTAGAATGGCTCGGACGAGGCAACATAGATTGTCTCCAACTAATTCAAATTGAACCAGAAGAAAGAATGATTACTATCAACCCTAAACACTTTGCAAAAGTTGATTTTTACGAAGACGAGGAGGTGGAGTGATGGCATTAACGCTTGGAAGTAGTATTACTGAACTTATTCTTGAAATTGGTAATATTTTAAACTCTCCTGATAACAATACAACAACTTTCGCACTTGAAATTCCAAATCAATCTTTCTTTCTAGAAATAAATGTAAAACCAAAGAAAAAGGAAAAAGAGGCAATGAATCCATATGTTGTGAAAAAAATTATGAGAGATGAAAACTCTGTTTTTGATAAAGACAATAATTACCACAAACAGAAGGAAAAAGAAAGACATAATCCGGTCTTTAAACGAAAGAATTCAAAAAAGTAAGGAGGTCATAGATTGAAACGATTCATAGCTATCTGGATTCTGCTATCTGCTGGACTAAACATCTGGCAGATGGACAAGATTCGAGATTTGGAAGAGAAGAAGCCGATGGTTATCTACAAGGCTGATAACGCAGGCGCTGAGATATTTGGTAAGGTGGTCGAGAAAGGACGGCACGGCAAGCTATACACAGTGACTATCAGAGATTACGGGGTGTTCGTAGTTACTAGAGAGCAATTTGAGAAAATCAGAGTAGGGGATGAGGTGATGTTGTGAAATTATTTCTTCACGAAGATTGTATGGACGTCATGAAAAGATATCCTGACAACTATTTTGATTTATCTATTGTCGATCCGCCATATTTTTCCGGGCCAGAAAAAAGAAAATACTATGGTCGAAAAGTCAGTCCAATAGGTGTAAGCAAGCTGTATAGCGAAATATCAGAGTGGAAAATTCCAAATAGAGATTATTTTGATGAGTTATTTAGAGTTTCAAAAAATCAAATCATTTGGGGCGTGAACTACTTCGACTACTCTTTTGGTTCTGGCCGTATTGTGTGGGACAAAGTTAATGGCAAGTCAAGTTTCTCAGATTGTGAGATAGCGTACTGCAGTTATCATGATAGTATTCGGCTATTTCGTTACATGTGGAATGGTATGATGCAAGGGAAGTCGATATCTGAAGGTCATATACAACAAGGAAATAAGGCCTTAAATGAGGTTAGAATCCATCCGACACAAAAACCGATAAATCTTTATCTTTGGTTACTTCAAACTTACGCAAAAGACGGAGACAAGATTCTTGATACTCATGTTGGTTCAGCAAGTAGTTTAATCGCTTGTCAAGAATTAGGTTTTGAGTATGTAGGTTGCGAGTTAGATAGAGACATCTTCAATATTGCTAAACAGAGACTTGATGTTTACGAGAAGAAAATAAAATTATTTTAGGAGTTATCATGAACACAATAGACAAAGTCAAACAATGGTTTATTGACCGTGATTTAGAAAACGGTGGACGGCTGGACAAGCAGTCATTAAAACTTAGTGAAGAATTCGGAGAGTTATGCGCAGGCTATCTCAAGAAGAATGAGCAACTGACAAAGGACAGCATCGGAGACTGTGCGGTCGTGATTGTCGGTCTTGCCTTGCTGATTAAGGTAGATGTGCATAAGATTTTTGAAACATCAGGAAATGATAGAGATGTAATGACATGTTTTAGTCATTTAAGTAAAAATATAAGCGATTTTCAGATTTATCAAGACTCATTTTCTAAAGTTTTTTTGTAAATCAAGTCTGATACGTACAATCCTATGGTTAAAATCAATCAGCAATACCCTTGGTTATAGCTTCGAAGAATGTTTTGAATTGGCTTACCAAGAAATCAAAGACCGAAAAGGTCGTTGGATTGACGGCACGTTTGTCAAAGAGGAGGATTTGGGATGACACCGAAATTTAGAGCGTGGTTGAAGAAAGAACAGATTAATACAGGAAAAAGTTCGGTACTTGATGAAAGAAGCAGAAGCCAGAGAGAAGCATGGCTGGGTTACTGTTAACGGTGCAGGTAGTGTGATCACGAATAAAGAATAAAATAAAAAAGCCAGCACAGCTGACTCCTTTGTGATATTCCGATAAAAATATTATATCATAAAGGAGCGATGTTGTGAGGTTATTAAAAAGAGTTGACGTGCAATTTACCAAAAAAAATGTATATGACGTTCTAGAGAGTTATCGCTCGTATGTCCGAATGGCGGGCGCTGAGTATTTGCCTAAAATCACAACGACCTACTCATTTGAACCGAAGACATTTACTGGTAAGAACACAGCAACAGAGAATATGGTTATCGAACATGTGGATGCAGAGGCAGAAGTTCTGGAGATAGAGAGAGCAGTCAACTGCATCATGGATCCATACGTTCGGCAGGTAATTGCAAAGAAGTACATGGATATGAAAATCCAATTATCAGACAAGGCTATCTATATGGACTTAGGCTATTCTGAAAGTGAGTTCTACCGCATGCTTAGCAGAGGTGCTTTGGAATTTGCGGAAGCCTATCGAAAAGGTAAGCTGATTGTCTTTCGTAAATTTTTGGGAGATATTTGCAAGTAAATTGCTAGGAAATGGCTTATTTTACATGGTAAAATAGTATTGTCAATAATTAGAGATAGAGGTCTCAGAATTTGGTAGATGGTTACCTGAAATCAGGGTGTCGTAAAGGGCATTGAGGGTTCGAGTCCCTCCCTCTATTTCGTTCATTGACGTCTCCTTTATACTTTATTATATTTTTCCGAGGCTTCGGTCTCGTTTTGGCGGTGACAGGTAAGTGGTTTCTCTCCTATGTTTCCATTGGTTCGATTCCGGGCATCGCCGTTTGAGTGTTTGTGTCCCAGAATGGGGTAGGCAGTAGGCTTAGAATTCACATATCACTCATTAACTTACAAATGGTTGCGGAGCGACTGGACCTTGCATGATTGCGTAGCTACTTATATCCTAGGTAAGTTATAAGCTAGGCGGTTTGATTCCGCTAGAGGTTTTAAATGACTACAAAAAAATAAATCAGAAAATTTATTTCTAATTAACACGCAAGGTAGTAGTCGCCTTGCAAGAAGGTCACACATCGTGTGGCTTTTTATTTTGTCGAAAGGTGGTGATGGAAAATTGAATGAAAGACAAAGACGATTCGCAGATGAGTACATCATCAGTAGAAATGCAACACAATCTGCAATAAAAGCAGGGTATTCTGATAAAACAGCGAGGTCTATAGGACAAAGATTGTTGACAAAAGTTGACATTTCTGAATATATCAAAAAACGTACAGAAGAACTTTTTGATGAACGTTCAATGTCAATCGCAGAAGCTTTGGCAATTTCTGCTAGTATTGCTAGAGGGGAAACTCAACAAGGATATTCTAAAAAAACTGTAAAGACCGCTGAAGGTGTGGAGATATCGGAAACGACTTATGAATTTACTCCGACAATTGAAGAAAGACAACGTTCCCTAGATCATATATTCAAAGTAAATGGTGCGTATTTAGAGAGAAAAGAAATCGAGATGTCTTCGGCTGTTCAATTCGTTGATGATATAGGAGTTAGCGATGAAGCGTAGAATGAGCGAATTTATCCCAAAGGCTTTTTACTCTATGTGGCGTGCAGCGTTTGACCCTAAAATCTTACATGTGGTTGAAAAGGGTGGGCGTGGTTCTGGTAAGTCAAGCGACCTCGGACACACTATCATTCAACTGATTATGCGCTATCCAGTCAATGCCGTGTGTATTCGTAAGACGGATAATACCTTAGAACAATCGGTCTATGAGCAATTGAAATGGGCGATTAGTGAGCAAGGGGTCAGCCATTTATTTAAGATTAATAAGTCCCCTTTGAAGATAACCTATATCCCAAGAGGAAATTATATTATCTTCCGTGGTGCACAAGATCCAGAACGTATTAAATCCTTGAAAGACAGCCGCTTCCCATTTGCGATAGGCTGGATTGAGGAGTTAGCTGAGTTTAAAACCGAAGATGAAGTAAAGACAATCACCAACTCCCTTCTTCGTGGAGAATTGGATGATGGTCTTTTTTATAAATTCTTTTACTCTTACAATCCTCCAAAAAGAAAACAGTCTTGGGTGAATAAGAAATATGAAAGCGTCATACAACCTCCTAATACCCACGTACACCATTCAACTTACTTGGATAACCCATATATATCCCAAGCATTCATAGAAGAAGCAGAGGCCACGAGAGAACGTTCAGAGAAGCGTTATCGTTGGGAGTATCTGGGAGAGGCTATCGGTTCGGGTGTAGCACCGTTTGAAAATCTGGTATTCCGTAAGATTACAGACGAGGAGATAGCAAGGTTCGATAACATTCGACAAGGGAATGACTTTGGATATGCTAATGACCCTCTGGCCTTTGTAAGATGGCATTACGATAAGAAGAAACGAGTTATCTACGCTATCGATGAGATTTATGGCGTGAAGATTAGTAACCGTGAATTGGCTGAAAGAATCCGTGAGAAAGGCTATCAATCTCAGATTATAACCTGTGATAGCGCAGAACCTAAGTCGATTGATGAGTTAAAACTGCAGTTGAATATTCCGCTTGTTCAAGGCGCTAAGAAAGGTCCTGATAGTCGTGAGTATGGAGAACGCTGGTTGGATGATTTGGATGCAATTGTGATAGATCCAGAGCGCACACCGAATATCGCAAGAGAGTTCGAAAGTGCCGACTATGCAGTTGACCGTGATGGAAATCCCAAGCCTAAGCTAGAAGAAGTAAATGACCACACAATCGACGCTACTAGATATGCGTTTGAAGACGATATGAGACAGCCAGGAATATCATTCTGGTAGGAGAAGGAGAAATGTTGAGTAATTGGTTTAAATGGTTAATCAGGCGGTTGTTGATTAAGAATACAACCCAAAATGAAATACTAGAGATTGAGATAAAAGAACACCAAAATTCTGAGAAAGTAAGCACGATGAAAGAAGCTTACAACTACTATCGAAATCGCACGGATATTCGAAATAAGAAAGTAGATGTGGATTGGCGGACGAATTCAAGGATTGAATTAGGTTTATTTAAGAAATTGGTAGACCAGAAGGTCGGTTATTTATTTTCTAAAAAACCAACAATCTCGCTTGAAGGAGAAAAATCACAAGACTTTTTAGATAGTGTGTTTGACGAGGACCTTTTATCTACGATTAAGTCGCTTGGTAAAGAAGCAGTGATGAAAGGAATAGCTTATGGCTTGCCTTATTACGATGAGAACGGCCGTCTACGCTTGTTTAAAATCCCAAGTGAACAGATTATCCCTTTTTGGAAAGACGAGCGTCATTTGGAATTATCAGCCTTTGTGCGTGTCTATAATCAAGCGGTCTACGAAAGCGGTGTAAAGAAGACTAAAACCTTTGTAGAATACTACGATGAACAAGGAATTACAGATTATATCTGGACAGGTTCACACCTCGAACTCAATCCACTATCTAAGGAGACCAAGGGGAATTTTTACTATGTCAACGCTGACGGCACACGGATTCCTTATACTTGGGAGAAAGTGCCTCTGATTCCATTCCGCTACAACGAGTATGAGGATGGTCTTTTAGTTCAAACTAAGTCTTTGATTGATAATATTCAACTTCAAATGTCTACTAATGCTGATATGTTGGCAGATATGCCGAAGCTGATTTATGTTTTGAAAAACTATCAAGGCGCAGACTTGGGCGAGTTCATGAATAATCTGAATAAGTTCCGCTCTATCAAAGTTTCTAGCGATGGTGGTGTAGATACCCTGCAAGCAGACAATGATACTAGTGGAGTTGAAACAGATATTGAACGCTCTCGTAAGTTCTTGTATGAGGCTGCAAGAGCCATTGATACCCAAGATGATAATCTAGGCAATGCCAGTGGCCAAGCTCTTAAATGGCGCTATACAGACCTTGATTTGGACTGTAACGAGCTAGAAAATGAGTTCCAAAAAGGTATCAAGCAATTCCTTTGGTTTGTAGAACAGTATGCAGCTAACAAAGGAGTAGCGTTTGACGCATCTAAATTTACTTATGTCTTTAACCGTGACATCATTTCAAACGAGTCTGAAGCTATTCAAGATTGTGTAAACTCAATCGGTATTTTAGATGATTTAAGTGTTCGTGAACAACATCCATGGTATCAACCAGAGGTTGAGAAACGATTGAAAGAACAACAGGAACAAGGACAAGATCCATACTCTCAGACTAATTTCAAAAAGGTAGATGAAGATCATGACGACCGAGAACAAGAAAAAGATAGATGAGTATTGGGATGAGTATTGGACTGAGCGTGCTTTACAACAGGAGCATAACGCCCAGATAGTAGCTGATAGGTACATGGCACAGATTGGTCAATCCTTAGCTGACTATAAACATCAGTTGGTTTCTGAGATTGAGAAGTTCTATGCCAGGTATGCAGTTGATAATAAAATGACTCACGCAGAGGCCAAGCAATATCTGACAGATAAAGAGCGTAGAGAGTTTAAGCATGTAACCCTTGAAAGATTCCGTGAGATGGCCTTGAATCCTGACACACCGACACCACTGTTGGACGCCTTGGGATATCGTCATCGTATTAGTCGCAAAGAGGCTTTGCTTGCTGAAATTGAGCGTCTAACAGCTGAGTTATATGGTAAGCCAGACGGCATACATGACAAGGTCACAGAGGCTCTTAGTGACGTCTACATCAAAGGTAAAATCCATCAAGCTAAGAACCTGGCTCATTTTGGAATCATAGAGAAACCAATATTAGGTGTAGATGCAGTTAAGCATAAGATGGGGAGTAACTGGAGTGGTAAAACCTTTTCTGAAAATGTATGGGTGCATAAAGAAGTTGCTTATAAAGCAATTAGTGATGTCTTGAATAAAGGTCTGACAGGCGGCTGGTCTATTGATAGAATGGCTAGAGCCCTTTCTGAACGTACAGGAGTCGCCTATCATCGAGCAGATACGCTTGTCAGGACTGAGACGACCTTTTATAATAATCTTGCAACACTAGATACTATCAAGGAATTAGGTGGCGACCATTACGAAATCGTAGCGGTATTAGACAGTCGTACAAGTGAGATTTGCAGATTAGAAAATCACGAGGTTCATTCTGTTAAGGAATATGAACCAGGTCGAACCGCACCGCCATTTCATGTCCGTTGCCGTTCTACTATCAGGCCTGCAGTTAAGTCTGATAAACCTAGTCCTTACTTCAATATCTTGCAAAACGACGGCTCAGTAAAACTAGCCACTGAGCAACGTTCTCTGGACGAAATCTTTGCAGGATGGGAGCGTGAAGGGGAAGAGGTTAAAGAAAAACTGTTTGCGAAAGATGGGGAAAAGGTGTATAATCAGGGCATGAGTTCAATTGATTTAATGGCAAAACAACGGTCTTTTGTTGTTGGAAATGACATTCGAGTGAATGCCAAAAAACTTAGCGGAACCGAGTTTGATTTTTGGGTACAAGATAACACAAAGAAAATCAGAGATACTGTTTTTAATGTCCAATCAAGCCTTAAGGAATTAAATGATTTTCCAACTCCAACAGTTGTTTTTTTGAAAAAATCAAGACTCCCTGGTTTTGCTGGGTATGATTATAAGCAAGATATTCTTTTTGTGAGTGATGCACTTCATTCGGAAATAGAATTTGCTAAAGTTCTATCTGATAATTATTTTGCTGCTCAAAACATTACAGATACCATGGTTCATGAACTAACGCATAAAAAACATTGGGACTCTGCTAAAGCATTTTACAAAGCCAACAAAAAGCGGTATAATAGTGTCGAACAAGCGATGTCTGAATTGAATTCCCCATTAGTGTCATATGTCAAGGAACAATTGAAACATGACTATAATTATCTTTATAGTATTAGCGATAATGCAGCTATTGCGTTTTACAACGATAACATAAATGAGTTGGTTGCTGAAGTCGGGGTATTGGGAGATAAGGTTACAGACCCAAATTTGTTAAATAAAGTCAAGGAGGTATTATCATGGAAGTAATGGTTATGCCTAGCAAAGAAGTTTTGATTTTTACAAAACAAATCCGCCACTGGATTGTCGGCGATAAAACTATTTCAGGAAAGAAACAATTTATTTTCCGTGAGGATACTCCTGCTGAAATTTTAAAACTTTATCAAGATATAAAACCAAAACTTGAATTTGCTTATTAATAATTACCAAAGCACCTAGAGAAATCTAAGTGCTTTTCTTATGCTTAGAAAGGAGTGAGAAATGAAATATCGTAAAAGACCAGTAGTAATCGAGGCCGTCCAACTCAACGAACGTTGCTTGATTGAAGAAGATTGGTTTTGGGACGCAGTAACAAGGAATGAGATTATCATTCACGATAGTGGCAAGTGGAATAAAAATTCAGCATGGTGTGAGATTAAAACACTTGAGGGTGTCATGGTCGCAAAAACAGGCGATTATATTATCAAAGGTGTGCAAGGTGAATTTTATGCATGCAAACCTGACATCTTTAAAGAAACATATAAAAAAGTAAAGGAGTAAAGATATGTTTATCTGGGATTGGGTATCAATCGCCTTTGGGTGGTTGGTATTCTTTTGGCTATTTGTTTTAATTGTAGGAACTATTCTTGCGATTTTAACAGGTTTCAGAAATAGAAAGTAGGTGATCCGACATCTTGACTGGCAGGAATAAACCGCTATAAATTACTATAAATTAGTGAATTGAAGAAAGGAATAGAAAAAATGGAAGATTGGCAAAGACGTTTTATCGATGAATACAATGCGCTTAAGGATAAATATACAAAATTACATAAAATGGTTATCAAATACGAAGCTGGTACGCTCAATTTTGAGCCAAAATGCTCAATTGAAGTTTTAAAAAATCAAAAGTGCGCTATGGGTCATTATTTATACTGGCTAGAAATTCGAGCAGAAATCGAAGGAATCGAATTATAAAACTTAACCGTATGGAATCCCGTACGGTTTTCTTTTCGCCCCGGGCATGGCGTTAAAAGGCTTTTTTACTTTACCAAAATGTCGTGGTCGTTGCCACGTTAAACAAAACGTACAGGAGGAAAAGAAATGAATCGTAAATTTTTGGAACAGTTAGGATTGACTGAAGAACAAGTTGAAGCAGTTATGTCTGAACACGGGAAATCAACACAGGACCTACAAGCAAAGGTATCTGCTGCAGAAGATAATGCCAAAGGCTTGCAGGACCAGTTGAAAGAGCGTGATAAGGACATGAAACAGCTCAAAAAAGACGCTGAGGGCAATGCTGACCTACAACAAAAATACTCAGACTTGGACAGCAAGTACAAGACACAACAGAAGGAACATGAACAACAACTTAAGACAATGCAACTAGATCATGCTATTGAAATGCATTTGAGCGGTCAGGTCCATGACGCTGGGATCGTGTCTAGTCTACTAGATAAGTCTAAATTGGGATTAGGTGATAACGGAGCGGTGACTGGATTAGATGAACAGTTGACGGCTTTGAAGGAATCTAAAGGCTTTTTATTTGCTCCAGAAAAGGCTGTAGAACCACACATCGCTGGTGCTAAGCCACAAGGGGCAACACAAGAAGAAACAGTTGCTAACGACCTGACAACGCAGATGATTAATGCGTTTACGTCAGATCTATAATCAAAAAATAGAAAAGAGGAACAGATATGCCAGCAACATTGAACTATGCAGAATCTTACCAACAAGGTTTGCAAACCCGCTACAGTGAAAACGGATTGTTATTCACTCAAAAACTTTGGAACTCTCCATCCAACACACTTTTGAAGTTCACAGGCGCTAAAGAAGTAAAAGTACCACGTCTTTTGATTAAGGAAGGGCGTAAAGACCGTACACGTCGTACAGTTACTGATATTGACGCTAACTATGAAAATCAATGGGAAACATACACATTGACCAATGAGCGTTACTGGTCAACACTAGTAGATCCGCTTGATGTAGATGAAACTAACTATGTTACTTCCATCGCTAACATTACTAAAACATTCAACGATACTGAAAAAGTCCCAGAAATGGATAAATTCATGGTCTCTAAATTGTTCTCTCGTAAGAAAGCGCTTGATACAGAAAGTAAACAAATTAAGTCATTGAATTTGACTGAGGAAAACTTCCTTGCAACATTCGATGAGCTGATGGAACAAATGGACGAAGCTGGAGTACCAGCAGAAGGTCGTGTTATTTTCTGTACACCAGCAGTTAAGCGCATGATCAAGAACATCAAGCAATTTGGCCGTACAGTCAATATCCACGGACAAGGTACAGTTATTGACCGTTCAGTTGGTCGTTTAGATGATGTGACTATTGAGACAGCTATTCCATCTGACCGTATGAAGACCTTGTACAACTTCACAAATGGTGCTAAAGTTGACCCAACTGCCAAACAAATCCATTTCTTCTTGATTCACATTCCATGTATGGCAGCGCCACAAAAATATGACTTTGTGGGTCTTGATGCACCAAGTGCTGCTTCAAGCGGTAACTATAGATACTACGAACAATCTTATGATGATGTATTGCTATTCCAGACTAAACATGAAGGTCTAGCCTTTGTCGTCGCACCTTAAAAGGAGGATAGAAAATGTTAACAGTAAAGAAAGACAATCGTGTGTTGAATATCGACGAACTAGAAAAAGTAACCTTCTTGGAAGATGGTTACGATGTGGTTGAAATCAAAGATGGTGAGTATGTAGTTGTAGAGCCAGCGACTAACGGACGTACTTACACTATTCAAGAGTACAAAGCAGTAGTTGCTGAACGTGACCAAGCTCTTGCTGAACTTGAAAAACTATCTAAAAAATCCACTAAAGACGATAAGTAGAAAGAGAGGTTCTGCTGATGGAGAAGAGAACATCGGAAGAAATCCAAAAGCATAACGAAGATGCTAGACAAGCCTTGATTGACTTGTACGAACAACGTTATTCATGCTATCCAGAAGAGATAGTAGTCGATGAAGTCATGCAGAACATTCTTAACTACTGCAATCGTGAGGATTTTCCTTTAGAATTGCGCTTTGTGGCCATTCAGATGGTTTATGTTGTTTGTAATCCTGACCAAGCTGTCCAAGGCAAGAATATTTCTGTTGGAGATACTCGTGTCGAACTAGGTAAGTCAGACCTTGCCAGACGGGCCGAAAGTGTCTTGCTGGACTTTACGAGTCAGCTACAGAGGTTCAGAAAGTTGAGGTGGTAGGATGAATATCAATGATGTCTTATCTCAGGCAAGGCCAAGTATTGAATGGACCTATGATAAAAAGATGGATGTGTTTGCTACTGTCGAGGGTATGAAACCAAACGGAGCTGACTTTGTAGAGTTCAAAGAAATCTACAAGAAAGTTCCCTGTCGTGTCTCTGTTCGTAACTTAGTGAATACTGAGCAGAACGAAGCGCACCAGCTCAAGACAGAACACAAGATTTTCTGTTCGCCTAAATTTGCTATCAAAGCTGGTAGTAAATTGATTGTGGACGGTGTTAAATACTTGACTAGTGAAGACCCGATGGTCTATGCCACACATCAAGAAATTGTGGTAAGACGACATGAGTGGTTATGATGATAGTGATGTTCAAGAGTTCTTGAAACGACTTGAACGGGCTCAGGCAATCATTGATTCTGAGTTTATGCAGGCTGCTAAAGATATCGGCCTAGCCTTTTTGAAAGAGGTTAAGGAACGAACACCAAAAGGCTTAACAGGTAAACTCAATCAATCCTGGAAGATGGAAGTAAGCAAAAATGGGAATGTGTACGAGGTTATCGCATTCAACCCTATGGAATATGCTTCTTTCGTCGAAAGTGGACACCGTCAACAAGTAGGGCGTTATGTCCCTGCCATTGGTAAGCGTTTGGTCAATCCTTGGGTAGAAGGGCGCTTCATGATGAGGCTGACAGAAGAACAGATTAAACAGAAAATCCCACAAATCACGCAACAAATCGAAGAGAGGCTAAAGGAGGAACTAGGTGGATTATAGTATTAGACCACTCGTCATTAAGCAACTCAAAGATGTGTTTGGGTGCAAGGTGTATGATGAACAAATCCAGCAAGGATTGAAAACGCCTTGTTTCATTGTAGATGTGAAGCCTGTGACTCGGAAGCGGTTGGCCAACCAAAACGATAAGCAGGTTTTTATTGTCTTGCTCCATTACTACACCGAAAAAACAACAGACTTATACCAAAAGTTTGAAGAGATTGAGATGGTGTTTAATTCGCCTTCTTTTCGTTATTTAGGGGATAAGTACCCTATCAATGATTTGAAGGTGGAATACAATGCGAATGACTTGATATGCACATTTACAATCACTCGATACGTTCGATGGGTTGAAGAAGAACCAAGAATGCAAATATTAGAAAGGATAGGTGAAACTTCTCATGGAAATGAATGAAGAAGTAGGTTATGTAACCGAACCAGTGGTACCAACCACTGAAGATAAATTTGGTAAAGAGGCATTACTCAAGTATTTTGAAGATGATGCCACTTTGTTAAACATTTTGCTGGAAGACGACCAGTCATACTCACTAGCAGAAGTAAGACGCATTTTAGAAGACTGGAGAAAGGGTGTGGCTAACTAATGGCACAATGGACAGTACAGAATAAACGAGTTCCAAAGGCCTACATCAATTTCGTATCAAGAGATGATGTGATTATTCCTTTGGAAGACAATACGATTGCAGCAGTTATGATTGCTGGATCTTGGGGAGAGCCTGGTGCCTTCACACTTGTTGATGGTACAAGCAACTTCCGTCGCCTGTTTGGTAAACCGATTGACGAACTTCTTCCGATTCGTGAAGCCTTGAAAGGAACTGGTAAGGTCCTTGTCTATAACGGTGTGAACAACACTGGGGTACAGGCAACGAAAACAGAAAATGATATGGTCGTTACAGCTAAATACAAAGGATTGGCTGGTAACCATATTCATGTTATCTTCAAGAAAC
Source organism: Streptococcus pseudopneumoniae (assembly GCF_001076775.1). Classification (GTDB taxonomy): domain Bacteria; phylum Bacillota; class Bacilli; order Lactobacillales; family Streptococcaceae; genus Streptococcus; species Streptococcus pseudopneumoniae_G. Next base: position 115,426 of record NZ_JVGV01000005.1, on the reverse strand, counting down.
AAGTCGAGACTGGTTTTGAAGTGACAACTGTTTTCTTTGGAAAAGAAGTTGATAAACAAATCATCACAGCCTTGCCATTTAAGAATGACTATGTGAATGTAACGGGTACTTTAACAACAGAAGATAAAACAATCTTACTTGAAGGTGGTACCGATGGAGCTACAACCAATTCAGAGGTTGAAGATTTCCTAAATAAACTCGACACTCAAGACTTCCGTGTCTTGGCTTTGGGTACAGATGAAAGTGCAACAAAAGCACTTGTTACGGCTCATATCAAGAAATGGCGTGACGCCGGTCGTTCGGTTATTGCAGTCCTGAATGATTACACGGACGCTGACGATGAAGGTGTTGTATCAGTGGGGAACGGGGTTACTTTGAGTGATGGTACGAAACTAAGCGCTAAGGACTGTGTATACTTCGTAGCTGGTAAGTACGCAGGGGCTGGCTTGCAATCCAATACATTCAAATCTTATCCAGGCGCTATCGACTGTGAGCGTAAGAACGAAGCAGAGGCTGAAAAGCTCATCAATAAAGGTCAGCTTATCTTTGCGTATCGAAATGAAAAAGTGATTATCCTGTCAGACGTGAACTCATTTACTAGCTATACGGCAGAACACAGTCGTATTTTTGGTAAGAACAAACTTGTCCGCACCATGGATAATATCAATACCAATGTCAAGTATATCTTTGAGAACTACTTCATCGGTAAAGTACCAAACAACGTGAATGGTCGTGAGTTGTTTAAACAACGAATCATTACAATGGTCCTTGACCCACTTGCTCAGAAGCAAGCCTTGGAGTATAAAGCGAAAGATATCGAGATTTCACAAGGTATTACTAAAGAGTCTGTCGTGGTTAACTTGCCAGTTGTCTTGACGGACGCTATGGAAATCTTGTACATGACAGTTATCTGCGATTAAGAAAGGAGAAACTAGCTAATGGCTATTATGAGTCAATTAGATGCTTTGTCTGCTAAAGAAGGAACGGTCTTCTTTACAATCAATGACAAGCAGTACGAACTAGCAGAGCTTATCTCGCTAGAAGCAAAGGTTGAATACACAAAAGCTGACGTGACCCCTCTGAACTCTCGTATGAAGGGTGGTAAGATTGTGGGTGCAGAAGGGACAGGTTCATTGAAGATGTACTACCACCGCCCAGAATTAAAGGCGATGGCTTTAAACTATGTCAAACAAGGTATTTTACCTCGTATTGATATCAAGTGTACTAACGAAGACCGTTCGTCTCGTGCAGGTCGCTATACCATCGTTTTGAAAGGGGTTCTTTTCAAAGAATCGCTTATCTTTAAACTAGATGGATCAGCAGATGAGGTCATTGACGAAGAAACTGACTTCACATTCCAAGATTTTGATATCCTATCAGAATTCCAAGAAATTACATACTAACACAAGGAGGAAATAACAGTGAGTGGATTACAAGCATTTTTGAAACAAAATAAAAAAGGGGAAGAGACTAAGGATGTCTTGCTTCCTTCTTTTGAGGAACCAGTTAAGATTCGAGTGTTGAGCGCTCGTGAAGCGGACTTAATCAATGACCGTTGCTTTGTAAATAAACCTGGTCGTAATGGACGCCAAGAGCGTGTCTTTGACGGTGTTAAATATAACCGTGAAATCTGTATTGCGTCTATCGTGGTTCCTGACCTTAACGATAAAGAATTGCAAGATTCTTATGGAGCAATGGGAGCTTCTGAGTTATTCGGTACTATGTTTAACTGGGGCGAAAGCGCCTTGATTTTGGAAGCCGTGACCGAACTCAGCGGTATCAACCAAACATTCCAAGACAAGGTTGACGAGGCAAAAAACTAATAAAAGAGGACGCAGAGGCAAAACTTGCCTACTTCGCCCTCGTAAACTATTACATTCGCCCTAGCGAATTCGTGAATATGGATGTAGAAGAAAAAGCCTTTTTCGCTGCAGTCATGCACGAAGAGGGGCTACAACGTAAAAAAGCAATGAAGAAGTGAGGTGATTCTATTGGCAAATATACAAACAACCATGTCTTTGACCGATAGAGTCACAGGCACTTTAAATAAAATCTATGCGACCATGGAGCGTGTCAAAAATGCAGGTTCTGGCATAGATAAAGCCATGAAGGCGCAAGAGTCCACTATGAAAAAAGCTGGTGATTCTGGCCAATATTTTGTCAATAAAGCTGGGCGAGTCATTGATATCAACGGTAGATTTATAAGCAGTTCAACTCTAGCTGCTGCAGGACTAAAAAAAGAAGAACTAGCCTTAAGAGATTTAGGGAATGCTTCGAACCATGCTTCTAACAAATTAAGTAAGTTAGGATCTTTGAAAGGTCTATTGAAGACTGCTTTAGCTAGTATTGCAGTCGTTAAAACTGCCAAACAAGCTATAAATATGTCAGACGAGTATGCCAATATGCACGCCCGTTTAGATATGATTCGTGACGGTACGCAGACGACAGAGGAACTTCAAAAGTCTATCTATACATCCGCACAACGTACAGGCTCAGCCTATACAACCATGGCAAACGGTGTCGCTAAGATGCGTCTTCACGCTGGTAATGTTTTTCAAAACAATGGCGAAACAATTGCCTTTTTAGAAACCATGAACAAATCCTTTGTAGTAGGTGGGGCAAGCATTGAAGAGCAAAAAAACGCCATGCTTCAGCTTACTCAGGCTATGGCTAGTGGTAAGCTGCAGGGTGATGAGCTACGTTCTCTAGCTGAAACTTCACCAGCCTTAATCCAAGCTATTGCCAATAAGCTAGGCGTCAGCCGTGGCGAGGTTAAAAAACTTGGAGCAGACGGGAAGATTACGGCCGACATTGTCAAAACTGCCATGCTAGAAGCAAGCGATACGATTGACAAGCAGTTTCGTAATATGCCCCTAACTTGGGGCAGGGCCTGGCAGAACTTCCTGAACTTTGTGACTAAGGCGCTTGAGCCAATATCGATTAAGATAAATCAGATAGTGAACTCGTCCGCATTCCAACAATTTGCTCAGATTGTAGCTACGGTGCTTCAATATGTCGTTCAAGCGGTTATCTTTGCTATGGATATGATTGGGGCTGTTTTGAGTATGTTGGCGCCGATTGCTCAATTTGTCATTGACAACTGGTCTGTCATTCAACCGATTATTATTGCCGTAGCAATTGCTATTGCTACTTATGTGGTTGCCATGAATGCAGCAGAAATCGCCACTAAATTATTTAGTATCGCTACCAACGTGGCTAAAACAGCTATGGCTGGTTTTAATGCAGTTATGGCAATGAACCCAATCATGTTGATTGTCATGGCGGTCATCATTCTGATTGGTCTCTTCTATGCCTTAGTTACATGGTTTAACAATCTTACTGGTGCAGCCGTATCAGCTACAGGAATCATCATAGGGGCTATATTTTACCTAGGAATGACCATTTGGAATATACTTCTTAGCATTGCCAATGCAGCTATCTGGGTGATTAATATGATGCTACAGGGTGTTTTTTGGTATGTTAATACCGCAATAGCATTCTGGATGTTTCTCTATCAGGCTATCTTAACTATTTTGATAGGTATTTTAGACTTTATCGACTGGTTTGTTACTGGCGCTGTCAACTTATGGAACGAGATGTCTTTCCAAGTTCAAAGCGCTTGGTACGATATTGCCCAAGGTGGCCGTGATATGGCTGTTGCTATTGCAGGATTTGTAGATAGCATGGTCAATAGTGTTATTAGTTCGGTTGAAGGGATGATTAACTCTGTTCTTAGCGGATTTAATAGCATGATTGGCTTCTTGAACGGCCTTGGGTTGAATATCAGTGCAGTTGGTTCGGTTTCGCTTGGTAGAACTAATTTTGCAGGAGATGTAGCTGGTGCGATTGATAGCATGCAAAAACCAGTTAAGAAGACCTTTGAAGGCCTTCACTTGGCAGACGGTCTTAAACAACACAAAGCTAGTTTAGAAACTCCGCACCTTGACACTCCACAACTCGGTTATCTTGAACTTGGCGACCGAATGGGAGCCTTTAATAAAGGGTATGAAATCGGCCAAGGGATTGACAAGGCTGTAGGTGGTTTCTTCAAAGGAGCTGGAGATGCCAACGGTGCAGGAAACAACTTCTTGGGCGACCAAGGAAAAACACCTTACGAACTCAGCCCAGCAAGTTCAGTCCCTGAACAAGGCGACGGAGGAAAAGGTGGCGGTCACAATCCAACGGGTGGTAAATTAGACAAAGTCGGCAAGATTGAAGATGAAATCAAACTGGACGATGAATACATCAAGTTAATTAAGGACGTTGCGACCATGAAGTGGCAACAGAACTTTATTACCTTGAAACCAGAGATTGTCACCAACATTGACTCCATTAACAACGCTGGCCAGTATGCTAACGTATTGGATGATTTGAATGCAACGATTGTAGACGCTTTGAATAATGGCGCTGATGGCCTCATGGCTTACTAGGAAGGAGGTAGCAGATGTTTATATTTATTGAAGGCATTAAATTGCCAGTGAATCCAGAAGAAATCAAACTGGAGGACAAGCAAGGAATTGAGACAGTCGCTATCATCGATACTGGTAACGTTCCGCTTGTCGGAAATCCAGAGCTTCAATCGATTGAGTTTGAATCCTTTATTCCTAGCGGAAGATACGACGGAAACTACCAACGGAATAGCCGTGTCTCTCCAGAATCCTTTGTATCATCTATTCGTAAATTTAAGACGGAAGGCACTCCCATTCAACTCATGATTGGGGGTGCTTTTGGTTCTGCTATTAACGGGAAATTTCTAGTGGAGCAGTTCGATGTCTCTACCAAGACAGGATATGAAAATGACCTGATATACAAGATTAAGTTCTTACAATATCGGTCTCATAAACCACGCAAGGTCACCATCAAAGATAAGCAAGCACTTGAGGCTACTAAAAAGAAACCGCAGGCGAAAGCTACGGAAGAACGTAGCCCTACGACTGAGAAACCTGCTCAAAAAAGCCATACGGTTGTGAGCGGTGATACGCTGTGGGGAATTGCTCAGACTTTTTATGGAGATGGTAGCCGATATACTGAAATTTACGAAGCCAACAAAGACAAAATCAAAGACCCTCATTGGATTTACCCTGGACAGGAGTTCGTGATACCATGATGCAATTATTCTATCAGAACAATAAAACTGGAGATACATGGGATTTAGCGACTGTGTCTGAAAAGGTCGAATTCAAGACAACTAGAAAAGGGTCAGCTTGGAGCGTGGAGATTACCTTGTACAACTCTACAAAGGTAGCCTTTGAATATGGTTCTCCACTCGCTTTCAAGCTAGATGATAAAGAGGTATTCTTTGGTTATTTGACCAAAGTCAAGTACGAAAAAGATACTAAAACAACCTTGACCTTCCACGACCAGATAAAGTACTTACTACGCAATATCAACTTTGTTGCTAGGGATAAAAACGTCAATCAAATCGTCTCGGCAATCGCAGGAGATTTTGATTTGAAGATTGGGGAACTAAAAGCCCCAGCCGTGACCTTATCCCCTCAGTTGAAGGAAGATAAGAAGGCTCTGGATATTATCCAAGAGGCCATGGATGAGACCTTGGTGCAAAGTGGAGAATTGCTGGTTTTGTATGACAAGTTCGGAGAGTTGACACTAACGACTCCGAAAAACTTACCAATCCAGTACATTATCGGAAATGAATCCTTTATGTCTAGCTTTGAGTTTGAAGGTTCGATTGAGGATAGTGCTAATATTGTTCGCTTGATCCAAGAGAACAAAGAAACCAAAAAGAGAGAGGTCTACATCTATCAGGACAGCTACAATATCGGAGCTTGGGGAAAACTCCAGTACATGAAAAAAGTGGATGAGAAAGCAACTGAGGGGCAAATCAAGCAATGGGGCGAAATGCTCTTGAAGATGAAAAACCGTCCCAAAGAAACTTTCAGTCTAAAAGCTGATATTGGAAGTATTGACTTTTTAGCAGGTCATGCAGTCTATGTGGATGTTAAGGATATTGAGAAGAAGGGATGGTATGTCATTGAAGAGGCAACTCATTCCTTCAGTGCAGAAAAGCACACGATGGAAATTAAATTATTCATGGCAGGAAGTGAGTAGATGGAAGTAATAGAAAATCTAAAGAAATTGATTAGTAATTTCATTGAAAATCGCCAGTTCGCGAAGATAACGACTGGTGTTGTTTTATCGGTTTCTCCCCTCAAAATCCAATTGACCAATGAGTTGATTTTAGATGATTCCATGCTTGCTGTCACATGGACCGATGAAGCATTGGATCCTGAATACGTTGGGCAAACCCTTCATCTCATCAGACAAGATGGTGGAGGGTTTTATTATGTCTTGTACAAGAAGATATTCCACTACAAGCGCAAAGTGAAAGGGGGTTCTGATGAATGAGTACTCCTAAAACAAACTTTTTAAACATTGCTAAAAATGTTGTCGAAGCTAAGAAACAGCCTAGCTTAACACTAGATGAAACCAATATCTTGCTAGAAACAGATGGCATTCGTGCTCTGAAGCAATCCATCAGACGCATGCTGACAACTGAACGGTTCATCTATACAATTTATGACCATCGCTACGGTGTTGAATTAGACGCCTTATTTGGTGGGGATATGGACTATGCCCAGATGGATATCGCACGGCGCATAAAAGAGGCCTTGTATGAAGATGACAGGATTCATGAGGCTCATTCTTTTTCTACTAAGGTAAAGAAAGATGAGTTTTATGTGCAGTTCATGGTTGATAGTGATTTTGGAACATTTGAGATGGATTTGGAGGTGAAACGATGATAAAGGTAAAAACATATCCAGAAATTTTAGAGGATATGCTGGCCTTGTTTGATGATAAGTATGACAAAAGACAAGGATCTGTCTTGTACAATCTAGTTGCGCCTGCAGCTCGAGAAGTTGCTATTCAGTACACGGTCTTAAAATCGTATGAGGAAGTTAACTTTTTGGATACGAGTACAGGAATCTTCCTAACTCGATTATGTAGGCAGTTTGGAGTTGAACGCTTGCCAGCCACGGCATCAGTTCGATTGGTTCAATTCAAACAGGAAATCCCACTAGGAACCCGTTTTAGTGTGGTTAATAGTGAGTATAATTTCCGTGTTTTGGAACGCCGCTCCGGATTCGAGTATAGCGTAGTAGCTGAACAAGTCGGAAATGCTCCCAACTATGTAAGAGGTCAACTCATCAACATTGATGTGTTGAGCGACTTTAAAGGGGCAGAAATCGGCTCTGTTATCGTTGTAGGCGAAGATGAAGAGACGGATAAACAACTCCGTAAACGGACCATTGAGTATCTTAAAACACCGACTTTAAACGGAAACATTGCCCAATACAAGAAATGGGCAAGTGAGTTCGTTGGTGTTGGTTCGGCCTTGGTAGAGCCACTCTGGAAAGGCGAAAATACAGTACGTGTATCTATTACGGATGCTGACGGTAACGAAGCTAGTTCTGAACTTGTAAATAAGTTCAAGAATTACTTAGACCCTGAACCAAGTGGCCACGGATTAGGCGTAGCTCCAATTGGTGCTTATGTGACTGTTCAGTCTGTAAGTGGCTATAACGTTCGTATTACTGCAACTATCAAGATTGATGAAGATGTAGATATTGAAACAATCAAGAATGAGGCGAAAGTTCAACTCATTAAATACTTACGTGAAGAAGCATTTGAAGAGAAAGAGGTTCGAAACTATAAAGTCGCCACAATCATTGACAGAATTAATGGGGTTCGAGATGTGGACCGTATTTTGTTGAATGACAGGGAACAAAGTATTGAACTTTCTACCAACATGCTTCCGAAACTAGCGGAGGTAACTATCAATGTCACAAGTTAGATATCGTATGTTATCGGCTTTGCCAGAGGTCTTAGATCCAACCATCAACGATTTGTTTGAAACTGAAATTCCAGAACTGGAATTGATTGCAGACTTAATCTTTGATACCAGACGATTGATGTTGTTGCCAGAAGCGACAGAAGACTGGATTACACGTTGGGAAAAGGCCTTGCAGGTAAAACCAAAAACAATTGATTTGGAAGAACGAAGGCGGTATTTAATCACTTTAATTTCTTCCAAAATCAAAATTAACTCGGTGAGTTTACAAAAAATTACAAAGAGCTTTACGAATGTCAACAACTTAGTAACGGTCAAGGGTTCGGCAGTACATATTCGATTTTTAGGAGAATTACCGACCGGATATTTGAACCGTTTTTTAAAGTATGTGCGTGAATTGATTCCTGCTCACTTAGGAATCCAATTCTCGGTTGAAGCGCCAATGATGAATGCGATTTATATTGGGGCTCACACATTCAGAGACATTCGTTCGGTTCGATTTGGATAGGAGGAAATAAATGGGATATTTTATCCAACCTATTGTGACCGATAAAGCAATTAGTGAAACAGCCTTAGCAATTCAAAATAGAGAACCACTGGTCTTTACTCGAATAGCTTTAGGTAGCGGACGGCATCGAACGGACATTGGCAAGAAAAACAATATTGTACAAGTTGTTCATTCTTTGCAAGTGACACAGTCCTTATCGACTGATGTAGCTGATACGATTCGTATTACAGCTCGATTTGATAATTCACAGATTGAGCGTGAAATGATTGTGAATGAAATCGGTGTTTTTGCAAAACGTGGGAATCATGAAGAGTTCATGTACATGTACACTTGGGCCGAACAAGGGGATGTGATTCCTCCAAAAACATCTGCTTATGTATATCGAGACTATGATTTCAACACGACTATTAGTAAGAATAGCCAGATTACCATTCAATACAATGCGACTGACTTGGTTTATGCAACTGTCCCTGAATTGAAGGCGACAGAAAGAAAGCTACAAACCAATATCGATAATCATATTGGAGATACTGCCCGTCACGTTTCTGACCAAGAACGGACTCGCTGGAATGGGAAGGCCGATTCAAGTCACAGGCACAAGGTTGCAGACATCGACGGTCTGCCTGAAAAAATTGACGAGGTCACTAAAAGCAAGGCTGAGAAAGTTGATTTAACTGCTCACATTCAAAACAAAAACAACCCACACAATGTCACTAAGCAACAAGTGGGACTAGGGAATGTCACGAATGTTGAGCAAGCAAGTAAGCAAGATTTTAACAATCACTCAACTAATCGCAACAATCCGCATGGAGTGACGAAATCCCAAGTTGGTTTGGGTAACGTAGACAACATTAAACAAGCAAGTTATGAGTCTGTAGAGGCTTTAAAGCGTGAGTTTCAGGAGCATGAAGATAGACTAAACGCTATTGAGTACATGTTCTTGCAGAATGACTTCACTGCTCCGATTCGTACAGACGACGGTACAGAACATACCCTACTTGCTGATGAAAATGGCCGTGTAATTGTTGCCGATTGGAAATATATTATGGAGGTATAACATGGCAGTAATTAGTACACAGACACGAAAAGTAACTGATTTGCCACAGGCTAGTCAGGTCAACAACTCGGACAACATCATGATTCATGATGGGCGTGGGTTGAAGAAAGTGTCTGTGCAGACTTTTAAAAACGGAGTGAGTCCAACTCCCGCAACAGCGACAGCTGGTTCAAACGGAGTTGTCCGACCTGACAACTCAACGATTACAGTCGATAATTCGGGTGTTCTACGAGTAAACAGGTCAGCGCTTGGGATTCCAAGTACACCGTCCGAAGTAGTTGCAAACAAGCTGATTAACCAGAACGGAAATCAGCAAATGAAGTACTGGTTTGGCTCTAAATCCCAGTATGAAGCAATCAGGACGAAAGACTCAAACACAATCTATGATGTGTATGAGTAGGTGATGCTATGGCTACAAGAGAAGGCATTTATGTTGGTGACAAAGACATTGTCGAGCGATATGTGGGTGACAAACTTGTTTGGAGCAAGTGGGTCTATATTGGTTGGTTTCAATACTTATACAATCCGATAGAATCAGGCAATTATTTAATTTTTGATTTAACTGCCAAGGGCGGTACATTCAATAATAATTATCACGAAGAAGACAAGGTAAAGGAAATAAAAATAAGAATCAATCATCCAAATGATACAATAACAACTGCATATGCTAAATATGTATATACAACAGATAAAAATATTAAATTGTACGTTAAATTTCTGGATGACAATCAAAAACAAATATTCAAAAACAATTTTGCATACGGCGATTCCCTATACTTTTATTTTAGATAATCAGGAGGACATTAAACATGGAATTTGCATTAGTAAATAAATTTTTTAAAGTTGGCAAGACGGCGGTCTCTATTCAATGTGACAAGCCGTTTACTTTCTTCACTCGTGAATTAGACGGTGACCGCTTGGGCGACACGGATGAAACACTTATTGAAGCAGTTAAAGATGTGATACGCACCGAGTTAGACCCTACAAGCGCTATTGTACAAGCGCAAGCTAAATTGCAAGAAACTCAAACTAAACTGCAAGAAAATCAAGCTAAATTGGAGCAGACTGAACAGAAACTGGCTGAGACAGAGCAGAAAGCGACTCAAACAGAAGCGAAGCAAAATGACCTTGAAGCACTTGCAAATCGTATCAATAAGGTTGTACGAGTGATGGCTCAAGATTCTATCATGGGTGAAAAAGTCTCTTATGGCACGACCTATAAAGAAATGGTTGAACTCTTCCCACTGGCCGAAATTGGAAAAATTTATGAACCAGGTTCAATCTTTGCGGTCGAAGACCCTGGTCACGTCGAAGTTAATGGAGAAGGTAAACGCATCTTGATTCAAACCAATCAGTCCTTTACTTATCAAGGAGAAACCCTTGCTCAACTTGAAGGAACACCTTACCAGAATGGTGTTCTAGCAACTTGGAAGTTTAGTGTACCGAAAGCACCGAATGAGCCTACTGTCGCACCAGTAGCTACAGTTTCTACGACAGCTACCGTGGCACCTACAACTGCAGAACCTCCTGCTACAACAGTTACACCTAACCAATAGTGGAGGTGCTTTATGGACGTCTTACAATCAACAGAGCATTTCTTCATGAACGTGCTACCAGTTGCCACGCCAATCATCGTAGCTTGGTTTAGCTATAAGTTACCGAAGAAATCAAAGGAACAGACAGACCAAATCATTTCAGAGTTAAGTGAAGTCAAGAAACAAATCAAAGATGTCCAGATTACTACTGAAGAGAACAACGCCAAAATTGACGAAGTACAGGCAAAGCTAAAACTACACGACGATGCGCACCTTGTAACGATGAGGACGCACCTCGATCGTGATATTCGCAGGTCAATCCGTCGTGGTTTTACAACGAAAGATGAGTTCTATGTAGTGGAGAATATGCACAATAGCTATAAGGCTCTTGGTGGTAATGGCTACATAGACCACTTGTACAAAAATTTTGAAGCGTTGCAGATTAGAGACGACATCTTAGTTGAAGATGAGAAAGGGGCGCAGAATGGGTTGTAACAACCGCAAAGTTAATACAACCAATTTGGCTCGAATTGATGGTGGCGACCTTATTAAGCAAGGGGATTTGTCTTCTACTTTTGGATTCGAATTGTTAGATGAGAATTATCGTGTCATGACCTCGTTTGAGGGGCAAGAAGCGGTTGTTACTCTAACAAAAGGACAACGCAGGTGGAAGACAACTGCTCCCGTCACTAGCCATTCTGTCAATTTTAATTTAGATAGTATTTTACCAAGCGGAAAATACCGAGTGGAAATCTCGGTTGGAGGGTATATCTTCCCAAGCGATAGAGATACTTATATTGAAATTGAAGACTCAGATAAAGAATTGGTTACGGAAGATATCTATAAATTAAAAGAATTAGATATCGTTGAAGAAGTTAAGAAACAGCTTGCAGAACGACATGTAAGCGAAGGTGGAGCATGTCCGGAAATCCCAGACTTGCTCACGTATTATAATATTGGAAAGGTATAAAAAATTATGGATACAAGTAAATGGATTGCATTCGCTCAAGCGCTGGGAGTGGATCACAAGGCGCTGAAGCAGTTAATCGATACAAAGATTGACAGTGCGACAGTCACACAACTGATTGAACAAGCTAAAACTGCTGTCAAGAACGACATTTTGGGTGAGGGTGTATCTGAAAAATTTGACACCCTCAAAGAAATCGCTGAGGAAATCGCTAAAATGAGTGGTAGCACTGAAGGCGCAGTCGTTCAAAAATTGGCTGACCTCGGCCGTCGTATTGACGAGTTTGCCAATGTTGACCTGTTAGCAACGTATAATGCTGCGAAAGCGTGATTGCTATGAGCAATTTAGAGGAATTTGCTCAAGCGGTTGGCCGTGATGTTAAAACCCTGAATCAAAAGCCTGAACCAAGGCTGACCTTGACAGGCAATACCCTTGGCATCGCTGGGGGGAATAATGTCACTCTACCATTGCCAGACAACGTAGGGCATGAAATCCGTGGCACAGGCTCTCCAGAAGGTCGTATAATGGCCGAAATCGGAACGACCTATGTAGATGTCAACGTGACAAACGGCGCTCTGAAATGGATAAAAGAGAGCGGAAATGACAACACAGGCTGGCGTGTTTTGATTGGTGATACTGGTTGGAGAACGTTAAACAGTGTCTCTAGAGCAGGCAACTCGTTCATTAAAATCAGACGAGTAAACAATCTTGTTACTTATCAATTCGGAGGCCTTCAGTGGGGCTGGTTTGGCGTAGGTAGACGAGGTGGACCTGGATTTGTAAGACACAACAGCAGTGGAGACAAAGGGGCTAAACTTACTTATCCTAACGGTATTCCCGAAGGTTTTAGAAGCGAAAATTCGCTTGTAGGACCAACTTATGACGATAAGGGTAGACCTTATGGAATTTGGTATTTAGGCGGTAAATCTGACTTAAATTTCATTCAATTCACATTTAACGAAGACATTCCAACAAACAAAGATATTGGAGATATTCGTGTGAGCGCCATCTCATACTTGACAGATGAGCCTTGGCCTACGAAATTACCATAAAAGAGAGGAAATAATATGACACAACTAAATGAATTTATGATTGCTTTTGCGACAGGCTTTTTAGCAGTAGCAATAGGCAGTATCGTGAAAGCAGTGAAAGACTACCTTTTACGTAAAGGTGGAGAGAAAGCTGTAAAAATCGCTGAAATCCTAGCTAAAAATGCAGTACACGCAGTAGAGCAGGTAGCGACTGAAACAGGCTACAAGGGCGATGAAAAGCTTGAGCAAGCTCGTGATAAAGTTAGAGCTGAGCTTACAAAATACAACATCAGCATGACTGATAAGGACCTAGACACCTTTGTAGAGTCAGCAGTGAAGCAGATGAATGACGCTTGGAAGGAGTAAGTATGTCTAAAAAACAAGAAATGATTCAATTCTTCATCAACAAGGCTAATTCTGGCGATGGAGTGGATAATGATGGAGCTTATGGCTTTCAGTGCGCTGACGTACCTTGTTATGGGTTACGTCATTGGTATGGTGTGACCCTTTGGGGCAATGCTTACGACTTGCTTGAGTCAGCACGTTCTCAAGGTCTGAAAGTCGTGTATGACGCTGACTATCCAAAAGCTGGTTGGTTCTTCGTGAAATCCTATGTGGCTGGTGATGGTGTCAATTACGGGCATACAGGGCTTGTCTATGAGGACTCAGACGGCAATACTATCAAGACGATTGAGCAGAACATCGATGGCAACTGGGACTACTTGGAAGTGGGCGGACCTTGTCGCTATAATGAGCGCTCTGTAAGTGAAATCGTTGGGTATATCGTACCGCCTGAAGAGGTTGAAACTGGCTGGCAACAAAACCAGTACGGTTGGTGGTGGGTTCGTGAAGATGGCTCATACCCAACCGATAAATGGGAGAAAATCAACGATGTTTGGTACTATTTCGATAACAAAGGCTTCATGAAACGCAGTACATGGTTGAATTATAAGGACGCCTGGTACTGGTTCACGGATTCAGGATCTATGGCAACTGGCTGGGCTCGTATCAACAACGCTTGGTATTACTTTGATGAAGACGGCAAGATGGTCACTGGCTGGATTAAGCACAAGCAGACATGGTACTACCTAGACGCTAAAGAAGGCGCTATGGTATCAAATGCATTCGTTCAATCAGCCGATAAAAAAGGCTGGTACTACCTCAAGGCAGACGGAACATTGGCAGATAAGCCAGAGTTTACAGTAGAGCCAGATGGCTTGATCACTAGCACAGTTAAATAAATAGAAAGGAAACTTTCTAAAATGTTCTTTCACCGCAGGCTCAGGCTTGCGGTTTTTTGTTTGCTCAAAATAGAAAAAACAGTGATGGTACTCACTGTTTTTCTTGTAGTGTATGGGCGTAAGAAGTCATGCTGATAGCGTGTTTTAAACGCATGTTCATAATATCTGATACACCGTTTTTATACTTATCTACGGCCTGAATAGATACGCCACAGTTTTTGCTGATAGCATAGGCTGTGGCGTTGTCTAAAAGCCAGCGGATAGCTTTAATATCTACTGACATATATTACCTCATAAAATACCAAACTGCAAATAGGAGTAGAAGAAGTCCAATAATAAATTCAACTTTTTCACGCTTGGTGGTTTTTCTAATTTTTAGATTTACTTTCATTGTTTTTCCTGTTATAATTTAAGTACACCCCCGAAGGGGTGGATAGTGATTTCTCACTATCCAATTTCTAAGTGCCATTCAAAGCTGATTATAAATAAGTTTATTTTGACTACTAGCTTATTTGTTTTTACTTTGAGTGGCTTCTTTTTGAACTTAAACATTTTGTTTTCCTTTCTACTAGTTTCCTTGTCTAAGGTTTCCTCCTTAACCTTATGTATCTATTATACAACTAAAGTTGTATAATGTCAATGGTTTTGATGAAGTTTTTTTAAAATTTTTTCAAAAAAATAGACCTTGTCCAGAGGTCGGGGAGTTGGAGGGGACACCCTCCAAGAGCGTTGATTTAATAAGATTTTATTTTACCTTTTTCATAATAATCTCCCTTAACTCCACCCAATCAGGTGGAGTTTTTTGGCTCTATTTCAGGCTTTTTGGGACTATTTTAAAAATCATTTTCCGATAACTTTTACTTAATCTTATAAACTTTATTGGACAGATTCTAAAGTTGGAGAAGCTGAATTGATGAAGATATAAACCTTTGACAAATTTTGTGAACTGTGGGATAATGGAGAAGAATTAAGGATTAGTTCAATATCATGGACTAGAAAAGACCCCAAGCTAACTTCCACATTAAGCTTGGGGTCTTTTTTGACACTATCTATCTTTATTTAGCCATTTATCGACTAAGCGAAGAACAA
Organism: Streptococcus pseudopneumoniae; assembly: GCF_001076775.1. GTDB lineage: Bacteria > Bacillota > Bacilli > Lactobacillales > Streptococcaceae > Streptococcus > Streptococcus pseudopneumoniae_G. The sequence continues at coordinate 100,188 of NZ_JVGV01000005.1, read as the reverse complement.
CACCGACCACAATTGGTCCGATGATAGTTTTAAGGATTAGTTCCATCATGGGCTATCTCACCTCCTTTCGTAGGCGGTGTAGCAGTGCCGAACAATATTATATCATAAAATACTATACTCTCTCAGTAGGACAGAGTGATTTTATATTTGGAAAGGAGGCAGTTATAGATTATTTGCTCCTTCTCCCAGTAATTTTTTTAGCAGTAGGAGGAATTCGCATTCTTTTATGGAGACTCTTTCTTATTGCCAGTGGACTTTTCCTGATTGGTTTTGTCAGTTTTCTTATTTTCGTGGAGGGCTATGGAATATATTTGTTCTTTACAGAGACCGAACTTTATACGGAAGATTTAGCACAGAATGGATTATTTGGTTTTACGACTTTCTTTATCATCTTTAATCTTGCTTTGCTTGTCTTGGCAGGCTGGGCAGGGTATAAGTGGAAGATAAGATTAAAAAAATGGAGAAAACTCTAATGGTTCTTCTCCATTTTTTTATCTAATTGGTAATGTTGAAGATCGGAAGTGAAATGATACTTTCAAAGAATTCATTTTGGACACTAGCAAACGAAATAGAGCCCTGATGCAAATCAACAATTTGTTTTGAAATTTTTAGCCCAATTCCAGTCGTTCTAATTTTAGAAATATCAATGTTTTTAAAAGATAATTCATTAAGTTCAGCAATTTTTTCTGGTGAAGCTCCCTGTCCATTATCTTTGATTTCGACAATTACATTTGTATCTTTTTTGAATAAGTAGATTCTTATTGTGCACCCCTTTTCGTTATGTAAAACAGAGTTGTAGATGATATTATGGATAACTCTCGTGATTAAAAACTGCTCAATCATGATAGATTGATTAACAAGTGAATAATCGTAATCAAATTCAAATTCAAATTCATTCCAGATTTCTTGATTTAAAATATGGATGAGAATGTCTTTGAAGAAGGGGATAATTTTTGTTTCAGTCTGATTTAATTGAAGATGACCGGATGAAAGGCGAGCTACTATATTTAAGTCATTTAAAATATTTTGGATGTAATAGGATTCCGTCAATATTGGGCGAATATGTTTTTTAGACTGTGTATCTAGTTCAGAATCATTTAACAAGGACGCATTAGAAATGATGACAGAAAGAGGTGTTTTGATGTCGTGTGCAACACCTGAAATCCATTGCTCTTTAAAGACTTCATTCTCTTTGAGTAGAGTATCGGTTTGATTAATTGCAGTTGTAAGATATTCTAGTTCTGATATAGAATTTATTGGATTTTTCAAACCATCTGGGAGATTCTGAATAGCAGTTACAAGAGGCGCAATTTTACGATTGATATGCGTCACACCATAGTAGTAAAGAAAAGCGAAATAAAGGCAGTTGAAAAGCAATACTCCAAATGCTACTAGTGGAATCAGGCGAATACTATCTATATCTAAGTAATTATAACTATAACGAGCAATTTTATCTTTTGGAAAACCAACAACAATGATGTAGTCACCTTTTATCTGACTAAAAACAGGATAATCTGAAAGATAATAGCGAGAAAACTGTAAAATGTCCCCATAGTCAAATTGCGAAGGAACTTCTGTAGGTTTATACTGTTCGTACACCTGTTTTCCAGTCTGCTTATCCAATACCATGAGCCATAACTTTTGTTCTTTTAGACTAGAGATATCATTTTTAGGTATGTGGACGTTATTTTTTGTGATGGTAATGTGTTCAGAAATTATTTTCACAGTCTCAGTAGCAGTTTGCTTTTCCCTAATGTAGAAAACAAAACTGGCAATTAGAATAATATTGGTAATAAAGATAATGATTGAAAAAATGATAAATTTCTTTAGTGAATACCTTAAAATTTTGGTTTGGTTCATAATCATGATAACAATTTATATCCCAGCCCTTTAGCTGTCTTTAAATATTGAGGTTTTGAAGGATTTTCTTCTATTTTTTCTCGAATTTTCCGAATATGTACAGTCAAAGAGTTTTCATAACCAAAGCTATCCACTCCCCAAATCGTATCACAGAGAGATTCGGTTGAAACGATGTAATTTTTATTATCGTAAAGTTTTTTCAAAATCTGAATTTCAATTGGCGTAATAGAAATTTCTGCTCCATTTTTTTGTACTGTTGCATTCCGAAAACTCACCAAAGTCTGTCCAATCTGTATTGCTTCCTGTTCTGATTTATAGCTTCTCCGGAGCAGAGCCATAATACGATAGATAAGATTTTTTGGAATGAAGGGTTTCATGACATAATCATCACCACCAGCATTGAAACCAGCTACCTCATCTTCAGGATTATTTTTGGCAGTCAGAAAGAGGATAGGAGTATCGCCTTTTTTTCGGATATGTTTTGCTAATGTGTAGCCATCACCATCGGGGAGCATAATGTCCAAAAGGAAAAGGTCGAACTGTTCTGTTTCAATCATGTCCAAACTAGATTCTATATCATAGGCTGATGTTAGATTGGAAAATCCGTAGGCAGTGAGAATATCTCTTATGGAAGAGTTTAAAATTTTATCGTCATCAATGATAAGGATGTGCTTATTCAGGAGTTGTTGTTCGAAATTCATAATCTTACCTCGCTTATCTATATTATACCATTTAAAAGAATGAAAAAAGCAAGATACTTTAATCTTAATGTAAAATTAAGGTTAGCTTAGTTTAAAATTAATCTAGTATGTCTATAATAAAGACATAACCTAGATAGAGATACTTATCAAATAAATTTTAATCAGTGAGGTATTTCCAAATGGCTAAAAAACAAATGAATCTCGTTGAGATTGAAGTAATGAAATCTCTTCAAGAATTAACTCTTGAAGAACTTGATAACGTTCTTGGTGCTGGTAGTGGAATAATTCATTTTATTCAGACAAAACAATGGTAATAGTGAGTCACCAATTAGATATTGTGAATTATGTTGATTCTATCATTTTTGTTGATAAGAGTAGTGGAGACGTTATCAAAGATACTCATGATAATTTGATTTATAGAAATCAAAATTATAGAAAATTATTTGGCTTAAAGGAGGAAGTTCATAATGATTAGTAATGTTTTACAGATAAAAAACTTACAAAAGGGATTTAAGGATACTCAGGTAGTTAACCTTAGTTCCTTATCAGTTCAACAAGGTGAGATTTATGGTTTTCTAGGTCCAAATGGAGCTGGGAAAACAACCACCATGAAGATGATTTTGTCTTTGATTTCTCCTACAGCTGGGGATATTGAAGTGTTCGGTCAATCTATAGGTACGGACAAGCAGTATCTTAATCAGATTGGCTCTATGATTGAAGAACCGTCTTATTATCCTAATTTGACAGGCTATGAAAATCTCTTGGTCTTCCAAAAAATCCTTGGATTTGATAAGAAAAATATTCAGGAAACCTTGAAAATTGTGGGGTTAGATCAACCTAAAAACAAGAAAAAATTGGTTAAAGATTATTCTTTGGGTATGAAACAGCGCTTGGCTTTAGCCTTTGCCTTAGTCAAGAAACCGCGTTTGTTGATACTGGATGAGCCAACAAATGGGCTAGACCCAGCAGGGATTCATGAAATTCGGGAACTGATTATCAAGTTGGCAAAAGAACAGGGCATTACTGTCTTCATCTCTACCCATATCCTTTCTGAAGTAGAGCATATAGCTGACCGTGTGGGGATTATCAATCATGGTCAACTGGTTTACGAGGGAGAAATTCGTAAAATTCAGTCCAATAAATGGCTGGAAGTGCGTGGGGATTTTAGAGGTCGACGTGAAGTCATTAGCCAAGTGTTATTTGGTTATCCGTGCAAGATGTTGGAGATACAAGAGGATAAACTCAAGCTGACTAACCTTGCCGATCAGCAGATTTCTAGTTTGTTACGAGATTTAATAGTCGAGAAAGTTCCAATTTATGAAGTGAAGCAAGAACAAGAAACCTTGGAATCTATCTTCCTTAACTTAACCAAGGAGTGAGTCTTATGTTGAATAATTTGTCTATTGAATTGCTCAAGGCAAAACGAACCAAATCCTTCCTCATTAGCATACTAGTTATGGGAGTTGGATTTGCTTGGGCAATTGCAGCCGCTACACGCTACCTAAGTAATCCAGACATGCACCAGATTAGCCTAATTTTCTATATGATAAAAGAAGTAAATGGCTTGATTCTCCCTATTGTGATTTCTCTCTTTGTATCGCGGATTGTCAAGAACGAGAAGGAGGGCAACACTTTCAAACTGCTTTTGGCAAATGGTGAAAATGTACGACATATCTTTCTGAGTAAGCTTGGCCTGACCATGTTCATTTTGACCTTTCTCGCTTTTTTGGAGGGAGTAGTAGCCCAGTTAATTGCAATCTTATCAGGTCTAGAAATGCCTTTTAGCTTAATCCTCTGGCAAATCGTCATTTTCTTGCTAGCTTCTTTTGTCTTAACCTGTCTGTTTTTGACTTTGCAGTTTTTACTGAAGAAGCAGGCATTGATACTGGCATTAGGGATTTTCGGAGGATTTCTTGGTGTTGGATTTGGTCATGCACCAGCTTTTCTACAGCTGATTCTCCCTTTTGGTGGTATAGGATATCTGTCTCTGGTGGATTATCAGCAAGTCGCCAGTCAAGTGAGTTATGTTTTTGCGACAAACCTAGGATTTAAATTATTTACATATTTGCCAATAGCCCTAATCTATCTCTTCTTATCTCTCTATTTGGTTGAAAAGAAAGGAGGCAAGCTATGATGTCTTATCTATCAGTAGAATGGCGGAAAACTAAAAAATTTTCCATGTTGATGATTGGTATTTGCTTCTTAGCTTTTTGTAGCCTTATTGGTCTTGGGATTTACTTTGGTGCAGCTTATTCTATGGTTGAAGAAAGTGAAAAAGTGCCTGTTTTATGGGGACAATTGACCTTCTATTATAGCCAGCTTTTCTTTCCGATCTTGGTCAGCCTTTATGTAGCCATGATGTTAGGAAAAGAGTTTGATAGAAAAAATATTGAATTTCTCAGAGCTAATAATGTCAGTCTTGGGAAATTATTGTTGGCAAAAGAAATAGTAATTATCTTGTTTATTGCTGTTTTACAGTTGTTCTTGTTTGGTATTTTTTATGTCAGTGCTCACCTAGCTCATTTAGAAATTTCTAATTTGTTCACCTATCTCAAGTGGGATTTATTGGGAATTTTTGGAACAATTAGTATGATGGCAGTACAGTTTTTTGTGACAGCTAAAACTCGTGTTTTCAGTAAATCTGTGGGAATTGGTGCTATTGGTACTTTCGTAGGATTTATGATGATTTTTGTATCAGATAAATTATCTTTAATCTATCCCTACTCCCAAGCTATGGTGGCAATGCGGTCACGAAATTTGATAGACTTTAATTTAGTGGAAATATTGCTGTTTATCATTGTAAATATTCTTCTATGGGGGATTTTTCATACATTGAGTAATAAAGAATTGCATAAGTAATGTGAAGACTCTTTGGAGTCTTTTTCTTGTGATAAAAGCTCCAAGATTTATCCGGTATGCTTGACCTAGTTTTTATAGAAAGAAGGTCTAATTATCAATTAGAAGAAGCTTTGGTACAGGGATTTCAAACACCTGAAGAATACCAAGCCTACAAGGAACTAAAGGAACATTATGAGGAAGTGACGGGGGATTACAGCTTTTCTAAACGAGAACTCACTAGTCAATTGGAAATCTCTCTTCAGAATCATCGAGGTGTGGACTTTGAAGAACATGAAAAAGAGGAGTATTTGGACTTAGTTCAAAAATTAGAAGAGTTTGATTCCTCTCTTGCCACTCATTATCGTCAATTGATTGACTAGAAAGGATAAAGTCATGAATGATTTACTCCTTATCCCAGTAATTTTTTTAGCAGTAGGAGGGATTCTCATTCTTTTATGGAGACTCTTTCTAATTGCCAGTGGACTTTTCCTGATTGGTTTTGTCAGTTTTCTTATTTTCGTAGAGGGCTATGGAATATATTTGTTCTTTACAGAGACCGAACTTTACACGGCAGATTTAGCTCAAAATGGATTATTTGGTTTTACGACTTTCTTTATCATCTTTAATTTAGTTTTACTTGCTTTAGCATGCTGGGCAGGATACAAGTGGAAGAGGGGATATTAACAAAAGTGGAGAAAACGACATTAGTTTCTCTCCACTTTTATGTTTCTAATTAATTGGTAATTATAACTTATTACGATCGAAGTCACCTATCCTTATCTTTCAAAAAATGGTCAATTTTAGCCATCAAGAGCTTGTGCTCGTATATTTTACAAATATCACGAGCCTGTAAATAATAGTCAAGAATTTCATCGTGCTTTAAAAAATCTTTTCCGGCATTTGCAACGATAGTTAAAAGAGGTGCTAGCTGATAGCTGGTCTCTTTTTGTTTACAAAAATCAATGGTTTCTAAGGCTTCTTGGACAGCTTCTAACTCCTTACCTTTAGAGTGTAAATAATAGGCAAAATTATGTTTAACTCGAATATAACCAAATAAATACTCTTGGTGATTTAAATCTTTTTCCTGATACAAACTGATAAGAAGTGAGTTATTTTCTTCATATTCTGCATCACGTCCTACAGAAAAATAAAAATTAGATAAAGTATTGAGAAGTTTAAGATACACAGATGAGCTGACCGAAAGCTTTGGCAAAGCGTTTTCTAGATTGGCGATAGCTTCATCTTTGGAACTATGTAAGTAGAAAAGGATAATCGCTTGAATCCATAGAAGATAAAATTCATCCTCAGTAGATAGATACTGAGACTTTTCTTTTTCTAAGTTTAAGAGGTATTCTAAAGCCTCGTAATTACGATCTTCAAGTAATTTTTCTGCTAATTTCTTAAACGGTGTTATATTGGAAGTCATTTCAATCTGTTCATCGAAAAAATAATCTAAGGGAACTTGAAGCCGATTTGCAAGTTTATAGAGTAAATCAGCAGCAGGCATATAGTTGCCACGTTCTATTTTGCTGATTTGACTTTGCTCACAAATTCCTTCAGAAAGTGTTTTTTGTGAGAAACCTTTTTCTTTTCTCTTGGATTTTAGTTTATCAGATAATATGGTCATCTCTAACCCTCTTTAAATAAATTTAAGATTAATTATATACTTTTAATCTCTATTTTTCAACTTTCTAATACAAAAATAGTCATAAAAAAATAAAACAAAAAAAAAATGATAAAAAGAATTGTTTTTTATTGACAAATAATATTTAAAGTAGTACACTTACAAGTGTAAAGATAAGAAAAAGGTGGTTAATATGAGTATTTTAGCAAAGTTTCGTAAAATCATTTTTAGATTATTTTTTTAGGACTATTTGTAAGCGGTTGCTTTTAAAAACTGTAAATCAACTTCAATATATTTTAGGTTCGAGAGTTATACAACAAGCTTCAAAAATTAGTGGAGTTAATCTTGGACTGAAGGATTGATTTATTAAACGTTTGTGAAGTAACATTTATTAAATGGATTGTGTCACAGATTGAAGAACTTAAAGGGGTGACTGTAAGTTTGCTATAACCTATTACCTTCTCATATAAGTAGTTATACAGGAACTACTCTATTATGTCTTTTGATGTGGGTGTATAGATGTTAGGAGGAGAATAAAATGAGAAATTCAGTAATACAGACATCTAATTTATCAAAATCCTATGATGGGAAAATTGTCTTAGATAAGATTGACTTTACGCTAAAACAGGGAGAAATCTATGGCTTACTAGGAAGAAATGGCGCTGGAAAGACTACCTTTATCAAAGCTATTTTAGGTTTGACAGCGATGGATAGTGGTGAAGTGAAGATTCTATCTGAAAAACTGTCAGGGGGCTTTTCTAAGGACTTGCTATCTCAAATCGGTGTGGTATTGGACAGTGCTTCTTTTTATCCTAATTTAACGGGACCTGAAAATCTCTCTATTTTTGCAAGATTGAGAGGAATTTCGCTAAAACAGGTAGAGCAAGCGTTACAAGTAGTAGGATTAGATGGGGAAAATAAAAAAATATTCAAGCAGTATTCTCTGGGAATGAAGCAAAGGTTAGCAATTGCTAACGCTATTATGCACCAGCCGAAAATTCTGATATTAGATGAACCAACAAATGGTTTGGATCCTATTGGTATCCTTGAAATGCGCCGTTATCTAAAGGAACTCAGTACCAATCATGGCATTTCGATTTTAATATCCAGTCACATTATTTCAGAACTTGAAAAGCTTGTAGATAGAGTTGGGATACTGCATGATGCCCACCTTATGGCTGAAAAGACTATGCAGGAATTAATAGATGGTGCAGAGAAAAGGAGAATCCACCTAATTGTTTCGGATGCTTCTCAAGCTAAGGAAGTGCTTTGCAGGATAAATCTGCAAGAACAGATTAGTATTCTTTCGGATATAGAACTTGAACTTCAGGGAGAATCACCTACTTTTGACATTGCAGTCGTATCTAACTCCTTAAAAGACAACGGAATAGTTCTAAAAGAATATTCTTATAAAAACAATGAAAGTTTAGAGGATTACTTTAAGCGGATAACAGGAGGTGAGGGAATTGCTTGATTTAGTGAAGATTGAATTTCTCAAACAAAGGCATCAAAAACTGAATTTTGTCGTATATGGTGTTGTTTCCCTCTACCTAGCTCTCATCTGTTATTATGTAAATGATGCGAGAGGCTTGTTTGACTCCTTTCCCTTTGTCTATAAATTCTCTTTGTCTTATTTAAACTTTTTGATTCTCCCTTTGTATTGTGTTTCCTATACAATACAGGCATTTGGTGTAGAATATCGCTATCGCATCATGAACAACTTGAAACTCGCTTCAGCAAATCTAATGAAGACATTCTGGGCTAAGATTTTGTATATAGAAATCAACGCTCTGTGTATCATGTTATTCACCTATATTTCGGTTTCCTTATTCGCACTACTATCCCGCTTTTCTTCGACAGTCAGTTTGTCTTTATTATTAAGATTCTTCTATCTTTGTATGAGTAGTGGTATCTTAATTCCCATGGGAGTATTTCCTTTAGTTGCTTTGGTCATGATAAAAGTCAGAGGCAAGGAGATAGTTGGGAATTTAGTCGGTGTCATGTATGTTTTAGTGTCATTTTTTTTAGCAAGGACGAGTCCAAATATCAGTCCAGTAACAAGTGCTAATAGTTTAATCTGGGAAGGAAACAGAGAAGGAGTGGTGCTTCAACAGCCAGCTATCTTATCGATTGTTGTACTAGGTTTATCTTTACTTGTTTTGTCTTTCTTGTCCATTAAATCTTGGTTAAGAAAGGTGGATGAATAAATGTTGATGCTAGAATTGACTAAACTAAGAAGGCGAAAGATACTGTATATGATTCCCTTTGTAGCCATCCTGCTCTTTTTGTTAGAGTTTATGATTGGTCATCAGATTTATCAAGGGCATTCGTACGGTAGTGTGAATGGCTGGTATGTAGAAAATGGTTTCTTCTTTTTGAACTACTATTTTCTCCTCCCTTTTGCGAGCATGATTTTAGTGGATTTGATAAGAATAGAACAAGTGTCTAAAACGATTTCAAATCTCAGACTGATTCCTGTCGATTTGAAACAATTACTCCAAGCGAAATTTATGCTTGCTTTGTTGATTAATCTACTAGTCAGTGAATTCACTTTTTTGGCTATGCTGGTCCTAGAGTTAATGGATGGTGATTTTGCTTTCTCTAGTCTTGCAATGTTATCTTGGGGACTTGTTTATGGAGCAATTGCTTTTGCTTATACACTGTCTGCTGGTATTATTGTCCTCTTCTTAGGAAAATATCGGAAGGAACTTATCCTTGCCCTACCACTTGCCTTTTTATTGTCATTTGCAGGTTTGTTTGCTTTAACAACGGTTGTTGGGCGGTATTATCTGGCAAATTTACTACTAATCATCCTGGAGGAATTCACTGTTTTAACAGTTTCTGTATATGCCATATGGCTAGTTACCTTGGTGGCATGTCTCCTTTATTTGTTGGCAGATAAACGCATGATGAACATTATTTTTGCTTATAAATGACAAGCTGAGTAGATGAGAATATAAACCTTTGACAAAATTTGTGAACTATGGGATAATAAAAAGGAATTGAGTACTAGTTCTATATCATAGGCTAGAAAAGACCCCAAGCTCACGTCCAAATAAGCTTGGGGTCTTTTTTGACACTATTTGTCCTTGTTTAGCCATTTATCGACTAGCCGAAGAACGACACCGACCACAATTGGTCCGATGATAGTTTTGAGTACTAATTCCATCATGGGCTATCTCACCTCCTTTCGTAGGCGGTGTAGCAGTGCCGTAGAATATTATACCATATAAGTGCTGAACTCGGGAGTCACCTAATCAGGTGGCTTTTTTGTTTGTGGCTTGTTTTTTTGATATAATAGAATCATGAGTAGAATTTTAGATAATGAGATAATGGGGGATGAGGAGTTAGTAGAACGTACGCTCCGTCCTCAGTACTTACGTGAATATATTGGACAGGACAAGGTCAAGAATCAGCTCCAAATCTTTATCGAGGCTGCCAAAATGCGGGATGAAGCGCTGGATCATGTGCTCTTATTTGGCCCTCCAGGCTTGGGAAAAACGACCATGGCCTTTGTTATTGCCAATGAACTGGGAGTTAATCTCAAGCAGACGTCGGGTCCTGTTATCGAAAAAGCGGGTGATTTGGTAGCGATTTTGAATGACTTAGAGCCTGGGGATGTCCTTTTTATTGATGAGATTCATCGCTTGCCCATGTCTGTGGAAGAGGTGCTTTATAGTGCCATGGAGGACTTCTACATTGATATCATGATTGGTGCTGGTGAAGGCAGTCGCAGTGTTCATTTGGAGTTGCCACCTTTTACCTTGATTGGTGCGACGACTCGGGCTGGTATGCTGTCCAATCCTCTACGGGCACGTTTTGGGATTACGGGGCATATGGAGTATTATGCTCATGCTGACTTGACAGAAATTGTCGAGCGGACGGCAGATATTTTTGAGATGGAAATCACTCATGAGGCAGCATCTGAGTTGGCCCTACGTAGTCGTGGGACCCCTCGTATTGCCAATCGTCTCCTCAAGCGCGTGCGCGATTTTGCCCAGATAATGGGGAATGGGGTTATCGACGATGTTATTACCGATAAGGCTTTGACTATGCTGGATGTTGACCATGAGGGTCTGGACTATGTGGATCAAAAAATCCTTCGTACCATGATTGAGATGTACGGTGGTGGCCCTGTCGGATTAGGGACTCTCTCTGTCAATATTGCCGAGGAGCGCGAGACGGTGGAAGACATGTATGAGCCTTACTTAATTCAAAAAGGTTTTATCATGCGGACACGTTCTGGACGGGTGGCGACTGCTAAGGCATATGAGCATTTAGGTTATGAATACAGTGAAAAATGAGCAAGAAATTCTAGAGGTTTTTAGAGAAAATCCGGATATGATGGCTATTCTAGAAACTATCCGAAACCTTGGTCTGAAAGACTCGTGGTTGGCAGCAGGTTCAGTCAGAAATTTCATCTGGAATCTCTTGTCAGATAAATCACCTTTTGACTGTGAAACAGATGTAGATGTAATTTTCTTTGATCCAGATATTTCTTATGAGGAAACCTTGTCCCTAGAGAAAAAGCTGAGAGAGGACTTTCCTCAGTACCAGTGGGAATTGAAAAATCAGGTCTATATGCACCAGCACAGCCCTCATACTGCTCCCTATAGCAGCTCTTGTGATGCTATGAGTAAGTATCCAGAACGGTGTACGGCTGTTGGACTACGCTTGAATGAAGAATCCGCTTTGGAGCTCTTTACTCCATACGGTTTGGAGGATATTTTGAATTTTCAAGTTCGTCCAACTCCTCATTTCTTAGAAAATGAAGACCGAATGGAACTTTATCGAACACGTCTATCCAAGAAAAATTGGCAGGAGAAATGGAAAAATTTGATTTTTAAAAATACTTAAGGAAACTTTAAGCTAGGAAGTGTATACTAAGTTCATAAGTTAAGAAGACCTTAACTTAAACTCCTAAAACTTTTTCATAATAATCTCCCTATAAAAAATAAAGTCGCCCAATCAGGCGACTTATTTTTTTGAAAAATGGGCTTTGTGCCTGAGAATAATACTCAATGAAAATCAAAGTGCAAACTAGGAAGCTAACCGCAGGTTGCTCAAAACACTGTTTTGAGGTTGCAGATAGAGCTGACGTGGTTTGAAGAGATTTTCGAAGAGTATAAATAGCTTAGTGATAGAAGAAAATAGGGAAATATGGTATAATGAAACGATAGATTTTTGAATAGGAATAAGATCATGTTTGGATTTTTTAAGAAAGATAAGGCTGTGGAAGTAGAGGTTCCGACACAGGTTCCTGCTCATATCGGCATCATCATGGATGGCAATGGCCGTTGGGCTAAAAAACGTATGCAACCGCGAGTTTTTGGACACAAGGCGGGCATGGAAGCATTGCAAACTGTGACCAAGGCAGCCAACAAACTAGGCGTTAAGGTGATTACGGTTTATGCTTTTTCTACAGAAAACTGGACCCGTCCAGATCAGGAAGTCAAGTTTATCATGAACTTGCCGGTAGAGTTTTATGATAATTATGTCCCGGAATTGCATGCTAATAATGTTAAGATTCAAATGATTGGGGAAACGGACCGCCTGCCTAAGCAAACCTTTGAAGCTCTGACCAAGGCTGAGGAATTAACTAAGAACAACACAGGATTAATTCTTAATTTTGCCCTCAACTATGGTGGACGTGCTGAGATTACACAGGCTCTTAAGTTGATTTCTCAGGATGTTTTAGATGCCAAAATCAACCCAGGTGACATCACAGAGGAATTGATTGGTAATTATCTTTTTACCCAGCATTTACCTAAGGACTTACGAGATCCAGACTTGATTATCCGTACTAGTGGAGAATTGCGTTTGAGCAATTTCCTTCCATGGCAGGGAGCCTATAGTGAGCTCTATTTTACGGACACCTTGTGGCCTGATTTTGACGAGGCAGCCTTGCAGGAAGCCATTCTTGCCTACAATCGTCGTCATCGCCGATTTGGAGGAGTTTAGGAGGAAATATGACACAGGATTTACAGAAAAGAACCTTGTTTGCAGGGATTGCCCTGGCTATTTTCCTACCAATTTTAATGATTGGGGGCCTCTTGCTTCAGATAGCAATTGGAATCATAGCCATGCTAGCCATGCATGAACTTTTGAAGATGAGAGGTCTAGAGACCATGACGATGGAGGGCCTATTGACCCTCTTTGCAACCTTTGCCTTGACCATTCCCTTGGAGAATTACCTGACTTTTTTGCCAGTTGATGGGAATGTGGTTGCCTATAGTGTTTTGATTTCAATTATGTTAGGAACGACTGTTTTTAGCAAGTCTTATACGATTGAGGACGCTGTTTTCCCTCTTGCTATGAGTTTCTATGTAGGCTTTGGATTTAATGCTTTACTAGATGCTCGCGTTGCAGGGTTAGATAAGGCACTATTAGCCTTGTGTATCGTCTGGGCGACAGACAGTGGTGCCTATCTTGTTGGGATGAACTATGGTAAACGAAAGTTAGCTCCGACAGTTTCTCCAAATAAAACCTTTGAGGGTGCCTTGGGTGGTATTTTAGGTGCGATTTTAGTAACTATTATCTTTATGATAGTTGACAGTACAGTTGCTCTTCCGTATGGAATTTACAAGATGTCAGTCTTTGCTATTTTCTTTAGCATTGCTGGACAATTTGGTGATTTATTAGAAAGTTCGATCAAGCGTCACTTTGGTGTCAAGGATTCTGGGAAATTTATTCCTGGACATGGTGGTGTTTTGGATCGTTTTGATAGTATGTTGCTTGTATTTCCAATTATGCACTTGTTTGGACTCTTTTAATCAAAAGACGGAGGAAATACTATGCTCGGAATTTTAACCTTTATTCTGGTTTTTGGGATTATTGTAGTGGTGCACGAGTTCGGACACTTCTACTTTGCCAAGAAATCAGGGATTCTAGTGCGTGAATTTGCCATTGGCATGGGACCCAAGATCTTTGCTCATATTGGCAAGGATGGAACTGCATATACCATTCGCATCTTGCCTCTGGGAGGCTACGTTCGCATGGCCGGTTGGGGTGATGATACAACTGAAATCAAGACAGGAACTCCTGTCAGTTTGACGCTTACTGATGATGGTAAGGTTAAACGCATCAATCTTTCAGGTAAAAAATTAGATCAAACAGCCCTCCCTATGCAGGTGACCCAGTTTGACTTTGAAGACAAGCTCTTTATCAAGGGCTTGGTTCTGGAAGAAGAAAAAACATTTGCAGTGGATCACGATGCAACGGTTGTGGAAGCAGATGGTACTGAGGTTCGGATTGCACCTTTAGATGTTCAATATCAAAATGCGACTATCTGGGGCAAACTGATTACCAACTTTGCAGGTCCTATGAACAACTTTATCTTAGGTATCGTTGTTTTTTGGATTTTAATCTTTATGCAGGGTGGTGTCAGAGATGTTGATACCAATCAATTCCATGTCATGCCTCAAGGGGCCTTGGCTAAGGTAGGAGTGCCAGAAACGGCCCAGATTACCAAGATTGGCTCACATGAGGTTAGCAACTGGGAAAGTTTGATTCAGGCTGTGGAAACAGAAACCAAAGATAAGACGGCCCCGACCTTGGATGTGACTATTTCTGAAAATGGTAGTGACAAACAAGTCACTGTTAGTCCGGAAGAAAGTCAAGGCCGTTACCTTCTAGGTGTTCAACCGGGGATTAAGTCAGATTTTGTATCTATGTTTGTAGGTGGTTTTACAACTGCTGCTGACTCGGCCCTCCGAATTCTCTCAGAACTGAAAAATCTGATTTTCCAACCGGATTTGAACAAGCTAGGTGGACCTGTTGCCATCTTTAAGGCAAGTAGTGATGCTGCTAAAAATGGAATTGAGAATGTCTTGTACTTCTTGGCAATAATTTCCATCAATATTGGGATTTTTAATCTTATTCCGATTCCAGCCCTGGATGGTGGTAAGATTGTGCTCAATATCCTAGAAGCCATTCGCCGCAAACCATTGAAACAAGAAATTGAAACCTATGTCACCTTGGCCGGAGTGGTCATCATGGTTGTCTTGATGATTGCTGTGACCTGGAATGACATCATGCGACTCTTTTTTAGATAATCGAGGAATATTATGAAACAAAGTAAAATGCCTATCCCAACGCTTCGCGAAATGCCAAGCGATGCTCAAGTTATCAGCCACGCTCTTATGTTGCGAGCTGGTTATGTTCGCCAAGTTTCAGCAGGCGTTTATTCTTACCTACCACTTGCTAACCGTGTGATTGAAAAAGCTAAAAACATCATGCGCCAAGAATTCGACAAGATTGGTGCCGTTGAGATGTTGGCTCCTGCCCTTCTTAGTGCAGAATTGTGGCGCGAATCAGGTCGTTATGAAACTTATGGTGAAGACCTTTACAAACTAAAAAACCGTGAAAAATCAGACTTTATCCTAGGTCCAACTCACGAAGAAACCTTTACAGCTATTGTCCGTGATTCTGTTAAGTCTTACAAGCAATTGCCGCTTAACCTTTATCAAATCCAGCCTAAGTATCGTGATGAAAAACGCCCACGTAATGGACTACTCCGTACACGTGAGTTTATCATGAAAGATGCTTACAGTTTCCACGCTAACTATGATAGCTTGGACAGTGTTTACGATGAGTACAAGGCTGCTTATGAGCGTATTTTCACTCGTAGTGGTTTAGATTTCAAGGCTATCATCGGTGACGGTGGAGCCATGGGTGGTAAGGATAGCCAAGAATTTATGGCTATTACACCTGCTCGTACAGACCTTGACCGATGGGTTGTTTTGGACAAGTCAGTTACCTCATTTGATGAAATTCCTGCAGAAGTGCAAGAAGAAATCAAGGCAGAATTGCTTAAATGGATGGTTTCTGGTGAAGATACCATTGCTTACTCAAGTGAGTCTAGCTATGCTGCTAACTTGGAAATGGCAACAAACGAGTACAAACCAAGCAACCGTGTCGTTGCTGAAGAAGAAGTGACTCGTGTTGCAACACCAGATGTTAAAACAATCGATGAAGTTGCCGCCTTCCTCAACGTTCCAGAAGAACAAACGATTAAAACCCTCTTCTACATGGCAGACGGTGAGCTTGTTGCCGCCCTTCTAGTTGGAAATGATCAGCTTAATGAAGTTAAGTTGAAAAACCACTTGGGAGCAGATTTCTTTGACGTTGCTAGCGAAGAAGAAGTGGCAAATGTTGTTCAAGTAGGATTTGGTTCACTTGGCCCAGTTGGTTTGCCAGAGAATGTTAAAATCATTGCAGATCGTAAAGTGCAAGATGTTCGTAATGCAGTTGTGGGTGCTAACGAAGATGGCTACCACTTGACTGGTGTGAACCCAGGTCGTGATTTTACTGCAGAATATGTGGATATCCGTGAAGTTCGTGAGGGTGAAATTTCACCAGACGGACAAGGTGTCCTTAACTTTGCGCGTGGTATTGAAATTGGTCACATCTTCAAACTTGGCACTCGCTATTCAGCAAGCATGGGAGCAGATGTTTTGGATGAAAATGGCCGTGCTGTGCCAATTATCATGGGATGTTACGGTATCGGTGTCAGCCGTCTCCTTTCAGCAGTGATGGAGCAACACGCTCGCCTCTTTGTTAACAAAACGCCAAAAGGTGAATACCGTTACGCTTGGGGAATCAACTTCCCTAAAGAATTGGCACCATTTGATGTGCACTTGATCACTGTCAATGTCAAGGATGATGAAGCGCAAGCCTTGACAGAAAAGCTTGAAGCAAGCTTGATGGGAGCTGGTTACGAAGTCTTGACAGATGACCGTAACGAACGTGTTGGTGTTAAATTCAGCGACAGCGACTTGATTGGATTGCCGATTCGTATCACTGTTGGTAAGAAAGCAGCCGATGGCATCGTAGAAGTGAAGATTAAAGCGACTGGTGACACTATCGAGGTTCATGCAGATAACTTGCTTGAAACGCTTGAAATCCTCAGCAAGAAATAAAAACTATAATCAGAAGAAAAACAAGGAAAAAATGTAACTAGTTTTTACCTTGTTTTTTCTGTATAATGGGAAAAATGAGTAGATAAAGAGGTAAATGTATGCTAAGATTTCCAAAGGATTTTGTCTGGGGATCCTCTACTTCTGGGCCACAGACAGAAGGACGTATAGCTGGTGACGGTAAGGGAGATAATCTATGGGATTATTGGTACCAAGTGGAGCCAAATCGTTACTATAATGGGATTGGTCCAGATAAGACATCGACCTTTTATGAAAATTGGGAAAAGGATATTGAGCTTTTGGTAGAGACTGGGCATACAGCCTTCCGAACTTCTATCCAGTGGTCTCGCATTTTCCCACAAGGCCGTGGAGAAGTCAATCCTCAAGGGGTAGCTTTCTACCGTCAGGTCTTTGAAGCTATTAAGGCCAAAGGGATTCGTCTTTTAGTGAATCTTTATCATTTTGATTTGCCTTTTGCTCTTCAAGAGGATTGTGATGGTTGGGAAAATAAGGTGACTGTCTCAGCCTATGAAAACTTTGCTCGTTTTTGTTTTGAGACTTATGGAGATTTAGTGGATCAATGGATTACCTTTAACGAGCCAATCGTTCCAGTAGAATTTGGCTATTTTTACGATGCCCATTATCCACATAAGGTGGATGCAGAGGCAGCCGTTAAAGTAGCTTATCATACACAATTGGCCAGCAGTCGGGCGGTTAAGGCCTGTCATGAACTCTTGCCTGATTCCAAGATTGGGATTGTCCTCAACTTGACACCGGCTTATCCACGTAGCCAGCATCCTGCTGATGTCAAGGCTGCTCGTATTGCGGACCTTTTTCAGGCCCAATCTTTCTTAGATCCGTCCGTTTTGGGTACTTATCCACAGGAATTGGTAGAAATCTTGCATGAACACGGTCTCTTGCCTGATGCTACAGAGGAGGAGTTGGATCTCATTCGTGACAATACGGTGGACTTCCTTGGTGTCAATTACTATCAACCTTTGCGTGTTATGGCTCCTCGATTTGCTAAGCATCCAGAGAGTCCACTCTTGCCAGAACATTTTTATGAGCCTTATGTGATGCCTGGACGTAAAATTAATCCTCACCGTGGCTGGGAGATTTATGAGCAAGGGATTTATGACATTGCCCAAAATATCAAGGAAAATTATGGCAATATTGAGTGGATGTTGACAGAGAATGGTATGGGTGTTGAAGGAGAAGAAAAATTCCGTGAGAATGGAATGATTCAAGATGATTACCGTATTGACTTTGTAAAAGGTCATCTTCGCGAACTGCACCGTGCCATTGAAGATGGAGCCAATTGTAAGGGCTACTTAATTTGGACCTTTATTGATTGCTGGTCATGGCTTAACAGCTATAAAAATCGCTATGGTTTGGTCGAATTAGACTTGGAAACGCAAGAACGTCGTCTGAAAAAATCAGGGCACTGGTTCAAGGAATTAAGTGACAATAATGGATTTTAAAAAGGACTCTGACTGATGATTTTAATTGGTCAGAGTTTTTTGCTAACAGGAGCGTAATTTGAACTATACCAATTTTTACTCTTGACAAGTGAAAGAAACAAGTATATACTGTTTTTGCTGATTCTATAAAAGAGGAATTAGACTATACCAATTTTAAGGAGAAAGCACAGCTGGTCTGTGTCGTATATACTATGTGTGGAATTGTTGGTGTTGTTGGAAACACAAATGCAACTGATATTTTGATTCAAGGGCTTGAAAAGCTCGAATACCGTGGCTATGATTCTGCGGGAATTTTTGTCCTAGGTGGTGCTGAAAATCACCTAGTCAAGGCTGTAGGTCGTATCGCAGAATTGTCTGCTAAAACAGCTGGTGTTGAGGGAACAACTGGTATCGGACATACTCGTTGGGCAACTCATGGGAAACCAACGGAAGATAATGCTCACCCACACCGCTCTGAGACAGAACGTTTTGTTTTGGTGCACAATGGGGTGATTGAGAACTACCTTGAAATCAAGGAAGAATACCTTGCAGGTCACCACTTCAAAGGGCAAACAGATACGGAAATAGCCGTTCACTTGATTGGAAAATTTGCGGAAGAAGAAGGTCTCTCAGTTCTTGAAGCCTTCAAAAAAGCTCTTCATATTATCCGTGGTTCTTATGCCTTTGCCTTGGTTGACTCACAAGATCCTGAAGTCATCTACGTAGCTAAAAATAAATCACCACTTTTGATTGGTCTTGGAGAAGGCTATAACATGGTCTGCTCAGATGCTATGGCTATGATTCGTGAAACCAACCAATACATGGAAATTCATGACCAAGAGTTGGTAATCGTCAAGGCTGATAGTGTGGAAGTTCAAGACTATGATGGAAATCGTCGTGAGCGTGCTAGCTACACTGCTGAACTTGACTTGTCAGATATCGGTAAGGGAACTTACCCTTACTACATGCTCAAGGAAATCGATGAGCAACCGACAGTGATGCGTAAGTTGATCCAAGCCTACACAGATGAGGCTGGTCAAGTAGTAGTAGACCCAGCTATCATTAAGGCTGTTCAAGATGCAGACCGTATCTACATCCTTGCAGCTGGAACATCTTACCACGCAGGATTTGCTTCTAAGAAGATGTTGGAAGAATTGACTGATACACCAGTGGAACTTGGAATCTCATCTGAGTGGGGCTATGGTATGCCACTTCTCAGCAAGAAACCACTCTTCATCTTTATCAGCCAATCTGGTGAAACAGCGGATAGTCGTCAAGTTTTAGTCAAGGCTAATGAAATGGGAATCCCAAGCTTGACAGTGACAAACGTCCCAGGTTCAACTCTTTCTCGTGAAGCTAACCATACTATGCTTCTTCATGCAGGTCCTGAAATTGCCGTGGCATCAACCAAGGCCTATACAGCGCAAATTGCAGCCCTTGCCTTCTTAGCAAAAGCAGTCGGAGAAGCAAATGGCAATGCTAAAGCGCAAGCCTTTGACCTGGTTCATGAGTTGTCAATCGTAGCTCAGTCTATCGAATCAACTCTTTCAGAGAAAGAAAACATTGAAGCCAAGGTTCGTGAGCTTCTTGAAACAACTCGCAATGCCTTTTATATTGGGCGTGGTCAAGATTACTACGTAGCTATGGAAGCAAGCCTTAAACTCAAAGAGATTTCTTACATCCAGTGTGAAGGCTTTGCGGCAGGAGAACTCAAGCATGGAACCATTGCCTTGATTGAAGAAGGAACACCTGTCTTGGCGCTCTTGTCAGATCCAGTCCTTGCCAATCATACTCGTGGAAATATCCAAGAGGTCGCAGCCCGTGGTGCCAAAGTCCTCACTATCGCAGAAGAAAATGTTGCCAAAGATACAGACGACATCGTCCTTACGACTGTACACCCTTACCTCTCACCAATCTCAATGGTTGTGCCAACGCAATTAGTCGCTTATTTTGCAACACTCCACCGTGGCCTTGATGTGGACAAACCACGTAATCTTGCTAAATCAGTAACGGTAGAATAAGCTAAAAAAGTCTAGTTATCTAGGCTTTTTCTTGTGAGCAAATGGGTTGCTTGTACTCAAGATTCGTGTTATACTCTTCGAAAATCAAATTCAAACCACGTCAGCTTCACCTTGCCGTACTTAAGTACAGCCTGCGGCTAGCTTCCTAGTTTGCTCTTTGATTTTCATTGAGTGTTAGAATAATTTGTCAAAATGAAGGACCGAAATAGACAAGGAGAATTACTGTGGTAGAATTGGGAATTTCAACATTTGGGGAAACAACGGAGCTTGAAGGGACTGGACAGACTTACAGTCATGCCGAACGCATTCGCCAGTTGCTGGCAGAGATTGAACTGGCTGACAAGGTTGGTTTGGATGTGTATGGGATTGGTGAGCACCATCGAGCGGATTTTGCGATATCTGCGCCAGAGATTGTTCTGGCAGCTGGGGCAGTCAATACCAAGAAGATTCGTTTGACCAGTGCAGTCAGCATTCTCTCAAGTATGGATCCGATTCGATTGTTCCAACAATATGCCACTATCGATGCTTTGTCAAATGGACGTGCGGAGATTATGGCCGGAAGGGGTTCTTTCACGGAATCTTTTCCCTTGTTTGGCTATGATTTGAAAGACTACGAAGCTCTTTTTGATGAGAAATTAGACTTGCTTCAATTAGTCAATGAAAAGATAAAACTAGATTGGCAAGGTCGATTGACCCAAACAATCTCTGGCAAAGAAGTTTATCCTCGTCCAGTTCAGGACAAATTGCCCTTGTGGATAGCGACAGGTGGTCATGTCGAATCAACTGTGAAGATTGCTCAGGCTGGTCTACCGATTGTTTATGCTATTATTGGTGGCAATCCGCGTTATTTTAAAAAGTTGATTCAGGCTTATCGTGAGATTGGAAGCGAAGCGGGTTATGCCAGTCAGGAACTAAAGGTTGGAGCTCATTCTTGGGGTTGGATTGCTGAAGATGGTGAGCAGGCTGTAAAAGATTATTTCCATCCGACTAAGCAAGTGGTGGATGCTATTTCCAAAGACCGTCCGCACTGGCAGGAATTGCGTTATGAGCAATATTTGGAGCAAGTTGGGCCAAATGGTGCTATGTTTGTGGGCAATTCAGATCAGGTGGCCGAAAAATTGATTCGCATGATTGAAGACTTAGGTTTGGATCGCTTTATGTTGCACCTACCTCTTGGTTCTATGCCTCATGAACAAGTCCTGAGAGCTATTGAACTCTTCGGTACACAAGTTGTACCCAAAGTACGGGCTTATTTTGCCATGAAAGAGGCTTAATAAAAAATCCTAATCAGGCTGATAAAAAATCTATATAACAACTATTTTAAAAAAGCAATAAACAGAAAAGAATCTCTGAAAAGCTAGTAAAATCAAGCTTTCCAGAGGTTTTTTTCTCTATTGATATAAACAATCTCAATCAAGTCGATAGTCAATATATATTGGGAAAAGGTCAAAAGGAGTGGTAAGATGGTTTCAATCCAAATGGAAGGAGAAAAGTATGACAAGTAAAAGAGAGCTAGTTTTTAAAGCCATCCGAGGAGAAGAGGTGGAACGAGTTCCTGTAGGCTTTTGGTTTCATTTTGTAACACTGGAGGAAAAAGGGCAAGGTTTAAATAACCCACGTATCTTTCAAAAAAGTGTAGAGGGACATCGGAAGTACGTTGAAAGAATTCATCCTGATTTTGTCAAAATGATGAGTGACGGATTTTTCATTTATCCAAGTAATGTCTACAGTCCTTTGGTTTCAAGTATTCAGGAGCTGGCTTCTATTGAGTCGATTGGTGAAAACCATCCTTGGATTCAGCAACAAGTAGAAGTGGTAGAAGCTATTCGAGCAACCTTCACTGAGGACATTGCTTCATTCTACAATATCTTTTCTCCGATTTCCTACCTGAAACGTTGGTTTCGTACAGAGACTTCTAGAGGTGATAAGGAGGTTGCTAATCTATTACTCGAAAATCCAGAGCTATTCAGGGAGATTTTAGATGTAATAGCTGAGGATATCGCAATCCTAACCAAGGCAATCATTCAGTATGGTGGAGCAGATGGGATTTACCTCAGTACACAAGAAATTCAGGATGAGCGCATCACAGCAGAATTGTATCAGACCTATATTGAGCCAAGCAACATAAAGGTTTTAGAAGCTACCAATCAGGTAGGTGGGGTAAATATCCTGCATATCTGCGGTTTCCAAGGTGCCAGTAACAATGTGACTATTTTCAAAGATTATCCAGCCCAGGTTTTCAATTGGGCAACCCACCATGAAGCAGTCAGTTTACCTCAAGGTCAGGAGCTATTTCATGGCAAAGCGGTCTTGGGTGGTTTTGAAAATGGGAAGCAGAGCCTGCTTTATGGAGGTAGCAAGGCTAAACTACAAGAGGAAACCAAACGCTTGTTAGCTGAGGCTGGGACTAGAGGGGTCCTTCTTGGAGCGGATTGTACAGTTCCAGATGACTTTGAATTAGAAAGATTGGACTGGATTCGTCAGGCTGCTATTTTAGAATAGGAGGGCCTTATGAAAAGAAAAAAGTGGCTATTGGCAGGGATGGTCCTTGGCTTTGTCATCCTACTTGCGATTAGTATTACCAAGGGATTTAATTGTAAGGAAGGGTCAAGATGTCATGGGATTCAGGATTTTCAGAAGGGAAGTCTTCCTTTTATTCAAACCAATGATATTGCCAGTGTTTTATTAGTCGAAAAAGAAAGAAATGGAGAATAGAGATGTCAGAAAAAAGAGAATGGGTTTTAAAAGCATTTAGAGGAGAAGTGGTTGACCGTGTACCTGTAGGTTTTTGGCACCACTTTACATCAGAAGAGGAATGGTTAAAGGGATTTTCCAATCCTGTGATTATTGAAAAGAACATACAAGGTCACAAACAATTTATCCGTGAACTAAATCCAGACTTTATCAAGTTGATGAGTGATGGCTATTTTGCTTATCCAAATCCAGTTATTGCCAAAGGGAAGTCACTCCAAGAGCTGGCGGAGATTCAACCTCTGGGTGAAGATCATCCGTGGATTAGAGAGCAGGTAGAATTAGTGAAGAAGATTAAGCAGGAGTTTACGGAGGACATTGTTGCTATTTACAATATTTTTGCGCCTGTGACCTACCTCAAATGGTTACTTGGAGAAGTGTCTGGTGGAGATGATCTCATTGCAGATTTCTTAGTTCAAGATTCTCAGAAATTGAAAAAAGTCCTTGATGTGATTGCGCAAGATATCGCTAGCTTGAGTCAAGCTATTATTAAAGATGCAGGAGCAGACGGTATTTATCTCAGTGTGCAAAGTATTCAGGATGCGCGTGTTTCTGCTGAAGCCTATCAGGAGATTATTGCACCGAGTGAACTGACTGTTTTAAAAGCGGCTAAGTCGGTTGGTGGGGTAAATATCCTTCATATCTGTGGCTATGAAGGAGCTCGAAACGATATTCATATCTTTGCCGACTATCCAGCTCATGTTTTTAACTGGGCAGTTGGTCCAGAAGGAATTAGCCTAAAAGAAGGTCGTGAGATTTTCAAGGGTCGTGCTGTTCTGGGAGGATTTGAAAACGGTAAAGATGGCCTTCTTTATCGAGGCAGTAAGGAAGAAATTCAAGCTGAAACCAAACGATTGGTAGAAGAAACAGGAAAAGAGGGCTTCATACTTGGAGCAGATTGTACCATTCCGAGTGATATTGCAGTGGAGCGTATCCAGTGGGTGAGAGAGGCATTAGATAAATAAAGGAGAAGAATATGAGTAAGAAAACATGGATTATTGGTGGAGTTGCGGTTGCGGCAGTGCTTGGAGCAACGATTATTGGTAGAACTTTGGCGGGAGCATCTGCTAAAGGTGCAGATGCAGTTTCATCTGGACAAGTAACAACTTTAAAAGTTGCCCATACTCAAAACTATGTCCCTTATGATTTTATTGACGAAAAAGGGGAATCAGATGGTTATGAAGTCGCTGTTTTAAAGGCGGTTGATGAGAAATTAGCAGATTATAAATTTGAGTATACTGGAACTAGTGATGATGATCTCTTGATTGGACTTGAGTCTGGCAAGTACGATATTGGAACTAAAGGTGCTTGGTATACAGATGAACGGGCTAAGAAATTTATTATTCCATCTGAGCCAGTAGGTGCCAGCATTATTGGTTTTACTGTTAGAAAAGAAGATGAAGCCAAATATAAGAATATTGATGATTTTGCCAAAAATAAAGGAAAATTAGTACCCATCTCTCCTCAAAATGCCCAGTGGAATGTCATCAATAGTTATAACGAGAAGCATAAGGATACACCAATTGAGTTGACAGCTGCTGAATCCTTCAAGGTGGCAGATGCTTATGCTTGGGTTTTAGAAGGACGATATGATGCCTTCTTTGATATCAAGTTGTCTTTTGAAAAAGCAGTGACAGCAGAGGATGGTTCTTACCACCAATATGCGGACAAACTTAGCTGGTTCCCTTATAAAGGAATTCCAACCTATCCATTAATTCACCGTGATGAAAAGGGCGAGAAGTTTGCTAAAGAGTATGAAAAAGCGATTAAAGAATTAAAAGAAGACGGTACTTTAGCTAAGCTTTCTCAAAAATACTTTAAAGAAGACGTCTTTAGCTACGTTGATAAAGATTAGATGAACAATCAGGCATGTTATACTCTTCGAAAATCTCTTCAAACCGCGTCAACGTCGCCTTGCCGTAGGTATGGTTACTGACTTCGTCAGTTCTATCCACAACCTCAAAACACTGTTTTGAGCAACCTGCGGCTAGTTTGCTTTTTGATTTTTATTGAGTATTAGAAAGAGGTTTATATGGTTTCATATGATTTTTCAAGAGTGTTCCAATTTTTACCAACCTTATGGCAGGCTCTTCCTATGACCTTGTCCATTCTCTTTTTTACTACAATCCTCGGTTCCCTTTTCGGTGGCTTATTGGCTTGGGCTCAAGTGGGAGAAGATAAGACTTTTGCAGGTCTTTCCAAGGGCTATATTTTCACTCTTCGCTGTACTCCCCCCATTGTCTTACTGTTTTTAGTTTTTTATGGTTTACCTGAATTTTTAAAATGGTGGCTGAATTTAGACATCAACAACTGGTCTAAGACGGTTTTCGTCTTATTCACCATGGTCTTACTATTTGCGGCTATCATTGCAGAAGTATTTAAGGCGTCCTATCAGGCAATTCCCAAAGGTCAGATGGAGGCTGGAGTCAGTATTGGTCTGACCCCTAGTCAGACATTTTGGAGAATCATTTTTCCTCAGGCTTTTCAAGTGGCTCTTCCAAATATGACGACCGCTATTCTAAATTTGATGCGGGACGCTGCCCTAGCCTATACGATTGGTTTTGTGGATGTCATGGGGGCTGGGAATCTCTTAATCAGTCGCAATTTGGGGAATTACTCTCTTGAAACCTATACAGCGGTTGCCATTCTTTATTGGGGTGTAGCTTTGGCTGTTTCCTTCTTGAGTCGCTTGTTAGAAAAATCTTTGGAAACGAAAGGGAGATAGGATATGGATTTAGACTATATTGCAAAAACCTTTTTAGAGACCTTAAAAGGGGTACCGACCACCTTGATTATCATGATTGTAGCCATGGTCTTAAGTTTTCTACCAGCCTTGTTTTTAGCTCTGGGACAAATATATAAAGTCAAAGGTGTTCGAACTTTCTCGCTCGTGTATCTAGCTTTTATAAGAGCAACACCTCCGATTTTGCTGATTCTTTTCTTTTATAGTTTGTTTCCGAGTTTGCTCAATCAATTTCTCAAAAGCATAGGAAGTGATGTTGACATCTTTAAACTCAATCCGATCTATTATGCTTTTATTATCTATAGCCTGATGACAACAGGTAGTTTATCAGAAATCTTACGTTCGGCTATTTTGACTGTGGATAAGGGACAATTAGAAGCTGCACAAGCGATTGGCTTAACCACTAGTCAAGCTTATGTGAGGATTATTTTTCCACAGGCCTTGCGATCAGCTCTGCCCAATCTGGCTAATCTAGTTATAAATATTGTAAAAGGAACCTCTTTGGTTTTTGTGATGACCATTAAGGATATTACAGCCATTGCCCGTGTTGAAGCATCTTATGGTTATCAGTATTTTGAATCCTATTTTGTGATCTTTTTACAGTACATTCTTATTTGCGGATTGATTCAATGGGGCTTTTCAATCTTAGAGAAACGCTATATTCGAAGAGAACAGGGACAAGTGGTGCCCCGTACAGGTTTAGCATAGGAGGAGACAATGTTACAAGTAGAACATGTTGCAAAAAAATTTGGAGACAGACAAGTCCTAGAAGATGTTAATCTCAAGGTCAACCAAGGGGATGTGGTTGTAATATTGGGGCCATCTGGATCAGGTAAAACGACTTTTCTCAGATGTCTCAATCATTTAGAAAAAGCCGATAGTGGCTCTTTGAAGCTTGCTGACAAAGACTACGATCTTGGCAAATTGACCAAAAAAGATATTTTAGAAATTCGCCAGAAGACAGCCTTCGTTTTCCAACATTATAATTTATTTGCTAATAAGACCGCCTTGGAAAATATTTTAGAGGGCTTGGTAATTGCTCGGAAAATTCCTAAGGAAGAAGCAACCAAACGTGCGGAAGCTGCCTTAGAAAAAGTTGGTTTACTAGCTTATAAAGATTATTATCCTTCTCAGCTTTCTGGAGGCCAGCAACAACGAATTGGCATTGCGCGTGCCATCGCTGTGAAACCAGAGGTCATTTTATTAGATGAGCCGACATCGGCCTTGGATCCAGAGTTGGTAGGAGATGTTTTAGATGTTTTAAAACAGTTAGCTAAAGAAGGAGTTACTATGGTAGTAGTGACTCATGAGATGGGTTTTGCCAGAGATGTAGCCAACCATGTCATTTTTATGGATGGTGGGAAAATTGTTGAAGAAAATAATGCCCATGATTTCTTTAGTCGTCCAAAAGAAGAAAGAACCAAGCAATTTTTGGCACGAATACTCTCGGATGCGACCTATAGTGTGGAATATATGATTTGACAGATAGGATTATCAGGGCAAAAATTAATCCCCCGAGCTTTAATGCTTGGGGGATTGTTCTATAGGAGGGCTAGTTTAGTTCTCTTTTTTGTTTTTTAGTAAGAACCCGAGACCTAGAAGGGCAAGGAGACTAATTCCTGCAAACAGGAGTTTGTGATCGTTTTTGGTTCCTGTATTTGGAAGTTCAGCTTGTTTAGCTAGAGGCGCAGGTATATTTTCCTTGCTAGGGTTTTCTACTGATTCGTTTTGAACAGCTTCACTTACAGATGATGCTTGTGCTTCTTGTGCTGGTTGTTCAGCTTGTGAATCAGCTGTAGCTTGGCTAGGTTTATTTTCTGCATCAGCTACTGTTGCAGATGGTTTAGTAGAATCAGGTTTAGTTTGTGGAGCTGGAGTTTGCTGTTCCTGTTTGACTACTCGGTTCGACATATTGTCTTGGCTGTTACTTTGACCGTGTTCTTGTTTTAAGCTAGCAAGGTCAAATTCTGGTTTTTCTTCCACAGCTGGGGCAACAATGGCACCGCCTTGAGAGACTCGAAGAACAGTAGCTGTAAGGGCATTTAATTTCAAGCCTTTTTCAGTCCACTCAAGTCCTTTCGGGTTGGCAATTCCGACTGGCCCTGCTTGGTTTTCATCTGCTAAAACTTCAGCATTTCTGAGATGTGCAAAGGCAGTTCCCAAATTAAATTCGCGAGCTTTTTCGTCCGCATTGACAAAGACTGCGTAGATATCTCCGTTTGGAGCAGTGATTTGGTAGCCAATTACCACGTCCTCTTTTGCCACACCATTTTGGCCTGGAACAGTGATGAGGTGGACACGGTCTTTGATATCTTGGAGACTCTTAAGTCGGAAGGCATCTGTAGATTGACGAAGGGCAATCAAACCTTTCATATAGTCACGGCTCTTGACATTTTCAGGATATGCTTTTCCATCTGTAGCCTTAGTCCAGTCAAATTTGTTGACAGCATCACTCGAATCGTAAGAGTCATGGATGAAGTAAGGATAGTCAAATGGATTGCCGTCCTTATCACGCAACAAGTGAGATTTGTTTGGAACCTTGTCCTCTGCTACTGGAGTCTTGTAGGCTGGGTCACGGAATTGTTTGGTACGTCCATATTCCTGACCAGAGTGGATAAATGGAGTTCCTTGAGCTGTCAAGACCATGAGGTTTCCAAGTCTCAAACGACGGTGGATTTCAGCATAGTTCTCAGCTTTGCTTGGATCTTTTTTGATAGATTGGGCGATGATGTCAAAGAGGGTCAAGTTATCATGGGCTGCGATGTATTGGATGACATCTCCAGGGCTGTCAGCTTCAAAGTTGGTTGGTTGAGCAATGATATTTTTGAAGATGGTGTTGATATCACGCTTGCCACCTGTGATAAAGGCAGGTTGACCTTCGTTTGGATAACCAGACTTGAGGTTGTTACGGATGTCATCTGAGAAGACAGCGACAGTATCGGTATGTTTCATCCAATCTTGGTCAGCAGCTTTAGTAGGCATATTTTCATCACCAGCATAGGTTCTCCAACCTTCACCAAGCATGATTAAGTGTGGATTGAGGGCGCGTGCAGCCTTGTACGCTTCTTCGATAGAAGCGGCATCATGGTCTCCCATCATATCGAAGCGGAAGCCATCCACTTTGTAGGTATCAACTAGATATTTGATAGAGTCAACTAGGAGTCGTTTGGTCATATGGTGGGTTGTTCCCAAGCGTCCACCACCAAAGCTAGTGCGAGGTGTCCCATCAGCATCCATAAAGTGATAGTAGTTTGGCTCTAGGTCTTCAAAGATATCGACTTTGGCTGTGTGGTTATAAACGACATCAAGGATGGCTCCCATGCCACGTTTGTGGATCTCGTTGATGAGATTTTTGAATTCTGCGATTCGTTTTTCTGGATTCTTAGGATTGCTTGAGTACATACCAGTCAATGAGAAGTAGTTTTGAGGGTCATATCCCCAGTTGTAGTTGCTGTTGCTTGAAGCATAGTCAGACAAGCGTTCATGGTTTTTCAATTCATTGACAAAGTAGTAAGACAAGACTGGAAGGAGCTGGATGTGGGTCACACCTAAGTCTTTGAGATAGTCTAGTTTTTCAATAAAGGCTTCAAAGGTACCAAATGGTTTTGTCAAGTCTTTTGCGATAGCGGGATCTGAAGTGAAGTCACGCACATGAGCTTCGTAGATAACGGCATCTTCACGAGTCTTGAAGTTGTGAATCTTACCATAAGTCAAGTCTTGAGGTCCTAGTTTGGCTGGATCTACAAAGGCGGCTTTAGCCACTTTATGGGAAGCGTCTGTTTTTGCAAGATCACTATTCCAAGCAGCGAGGGACTTAGCGTAAGGATCGAGTGCAAGAACAGTTTTACCTTGACGTTCAATTTGGTATTGATAATAGTAGCCAGTGAAATCTGTGATTCCTAATTTATTTGTGCTATCTAGAGTTTGTTTCCAAGTTCCTCTTTCCCCTTTTTCAAGAGCGACAGTTCCAACCACTTTTTCAGGGTCATTCTTGTCGTAGACAACGACAGAAACCTTATCAGCACTTGGTGACCAAAGGGTTAAATCAACCTGTTTTCCTTCTTCTTTTAAGTCAGCTCCAAGTTTGCCATCATAACTGTATGTCTCATCTTTAAGTCGCCAGCTTGTTTTGGTAGTGAATTGGTCGGAATTGTAGCTAACAGTATATGGATGTTTTGTGTCCGAGAAATCTCCGCTGTAGGTCACTTTCTTACCAGCTTCATCTATTGCAACATCAGTAATAGCTACTTTGTTTCCTAGGTGATTAGTGATGTTAGAGTGTTTGAGGATATCCTCTTTTTTAGCACCGACAAGTGTTGAAAAACTACTCTCAATGCTAGAAGTACCTACGTGTTGGGCTCCTGTCATGCGGATATCGTGCACATAGTAGGGGTTGGTGTAGATGGTTTCATCATCGTCTTTGAGGAAAATTTGGCTATGATTTTTTAAATCTGTGAACTTATAATCTTCTTTACGGATTTTCACATCGTCTCCTTGTTTGTTTCTGTCTAGTAATAAAAATCCAAGGTCTTTAGCTGCATCTTTGAGTGGAATATCGATATAGCGACCATATTTGCCTGTAGCCGTAAAGTCTGTTCCATTAGGCCATTCACCACTACTTGGCTCTTTCACATCTCCCCAGTACCAGAGAGACTTCTTGTCATAGTTGCCATCTGTGCGGTAGTAGTTGACACGAATAGTTCCTGCAGGCTGTGGTTCGTAAGAGAAAACCTTGTTATCTTGGTCCAACCAAGCCTCATTCATCTTTGGTGCCAGTTTTTCTACTGATTTATCGCCGGTTAGATTTTTCCCAGCTGTATTATTGATGAGGAAGCTAATTTTCTTGGCTTGTTCTCCCTTTAATTTGACATCTAGGTAGTAGCCATAGTCATCTTTTTTGGCATCCTTAAAGGACAAGGCTCCGTTAGGCCAGTTTTCAGATGGTTTTTCAACATCGTCCCAAGTCCATAGTCCTTGAGCATCCTTGTTTTCTTCAGGAAGCTTTTTGACATGGATACGGAAGTAGTTGTCTTCTATTGGTTCTTCTGCCTTAGTTTCAGTCGTTACTGGACTCGTAGAAGTAGTTGGTTCACTTGAACGATCTTGTCCGGTTTGTGGGGCTGAATCGGCGGGAGTTGCAGCAGGAGTAGTTGGCTCTGTTGCAGGTTTTTCTTCTGTTTTCTTTAGGGAAGCGTTTGCACTATCGGGTGAAGAAAAATCGCTTTCGTTCTTGCCAGCGATGTTTGTTGCATCAGTAAGAGGTTGAGTAAGGGAGGTCGTATTTCTGTTGCTGGGTTCGTTAGTGGTTGGTGTATTTTCGTTTGCTGAGATAGTTGGTGTAGCCATGGCAAGCAGAATAAGGCTTGCTCCAATAAGGACAGAACCAGTTCCATTTTTGAGGGAACGGATACTGTAAACCATTTTTTTCTCAGTGTGAGATGGTATTTTTCTCATAATGATTCTCCAATCAATGAATTTCTCTATCAGTATAGCACTTAGTAAAATAAGATGCAAGCGTTTTCCTAAAATTAAAATAAAAGAAAAAATCGCAACAAATTTTGTTACGATTAAGCCAGTATTTCTTATAGGAAAAGATTTTGTCAAAAAATCGTTAATCCCCTTGAAAAATCTAGCTAAATAGGGTATAATATGAATAATCATTTGTCGTAGGTTTTGTCTGAAATATTGTCCAGACAAGGCTCACAGCAGTTAAATCTTCTGA
The DNA here is from genome assembly GCF_001076775.1 of Streptococcus pseudopneumoniae. Lineage (GTDB taxonomy): Bacteria > Bacillota > Bacilli > Lactobacillales > Streptococcaceae > Streptococcus > Streptococcus pseudopneumoniae_G. The sequence continues at coordinate 68,551 of NZ_JVGV01000005.1, read as the reverse complement.
AGAAGTCAGATTTAGCTGCTCTTTTTGTGCTTTTTTTCAGGATTTCGCGTGTTTGTAACAAAGACTTAAAGATTCTGAAAATTCATCAAAAGGACACGGTGATAGGGGTTTTAAAAACCATATGACGATTAGAAAAGCCTGATTGACAAGGCTTGGAACTTATTTACAAAGGAGAATCATCTTGGCAGGACATGACGTTCAATACGGGAAACATCGTACCCGTCGTAGTTTTTCAAGAATCAAAGAAGTTCTTGACTTACCAAATTTGATTGAAATTCAAACTGACTCATTCAAAGATTTCCTAGACCATGGTCTTAAGGAAGTGTTTGAAGATGTATTGCCAATTTCAAACTTCACAGACACAATGGAGTTGGAATTTGTTGGATATGAAATCAAGGAACCAAAATATACGCTAGAAGAAGCTCGTATTCACGATGCTAGCTACTCAGCACCAATTTTTGTAACCTTCCGCTTGATCAATAAAGAAACAGGCGAAATCAAAACCCAAGAAGTTTTCTTTGGTGATTTCCCAATCATGACTGAAATGGGTACTTTCATCATCAATGGTGGTGAACGTATCATCGTATCTCAGTTGGTCCGCTCACCAGGTGTTTACTTTAACGATAAAGTTGATAAAAACGGTAAAGTGGGCTACGGTTCAACTGTTATCCCTAACCGTGGAGCTTGGTTGGAACTTGAAAGTGACTCAAAAGATATCGCCTACACTCGTATCGACCGTACTCGTAAGATTCCATTTACGACCTTGGTTCGTGCTCTTGGTTTCTCAGGTGATGATGAAATCTTTGATATCTTTGGTGATAGCGAATTGGTTCGTAATACTGTTGAAAAAGATATCCACAAGAATCCAATGGACTCTCGTACAGACGAAGCCTTGAAAGAAATTTACGAACGCCTTCGTCCAGGTGAGCCTAAGACTGCTGAAAGCTCACGTAGCTTGCTTGTAGCTCGTTTCTTTGACCCACGTCGTTATGACTTGGCAGCTGTCGGTCGTTACAAAATCAATAAAAAACTCAATGTTAAAACACGTTTGCTTAACCAAACTATTGCTGAGCCATTGGTAGACCCTGAAACAGGCGAAATCTTGGTAGAAGCTGGAACAGTCATGACTCGTAGCGTGATTGAAAGTATTGAAAGCCATTTGGATGGCGACTTGAACAAGATTGTCTACATTCCAAATGATGCAGCCGTTGTGACTGAGCCAGTTGTTCTTCAAAAATTCAAGGTTGTTGCTCCAACTGATCCAGACCGTGTTGTAACTATTATTGGTAATGCTAATCCAGATGACAAGGTTCGTATCGTCACTCCTGCAGATATCCTTGCTGAGATGAGCTACTTCCTCAACTTGGCTGAAGGACTTGGCCGTGTAGATGATATCGACCACCTTGGAAACCGTCGTATCCGTGCGGTTGGTGAATTGCTTGCCAACCAAGTACGCCTTGGACTTTCTCGTATGGAACGTAATGTCCGTGAACGTATGTCTGTTCAAGATAACGAAGTCTTGACACCACAACAAATTATCAATATTCGTCCTGTAACAGCTGCGGTTAAAGAATTCTTTGGTTCATCACAGTTGTCACAGTTCATGGACCAACACAACCCTCTTTCTGAGTTGTCTCACAAACGCCGTTTGTCAGCCTTGGGACCTGGTGGTTTGACACGTGACCGCGCTGGATATGAAGTACGTGACGTGCACTACACTCACTACGGCCGTATGTGTCCAATCGAGACACCTGAAGGACCTAACATCGGTTTGATCAATAACTTGTCATCTTACGGACACTTGAACAAATATGGTTTTGTTCAAACACCATACCGTAAAGTTGACCGTGAAACAGGTGTTGTTACGAACGAAATCGTTTGGTTGACAGCTGATGAAGAAGATGAGTTTACTGTAGCACAGGCTAATTCTCGTCTGAATGAAGATGGAACATTTGCTGAGAAAGTTGTCATGGGACGTCACCAAGGGGTCAACCAAGAGTATCCAGCTAATGTTGTTGACTACATGGACGTATCACCAAAACAGGTAGTTGCCGTTGCGACAGCATGTATTCCTTTCTTGGAAAACGATGACTCCAACCGTGCCCTTATGGGAGCCAACATGCAACGTCAGGCTGTGCCGTTAATTAATCCTAAAGCACCTTACGTTGGTACTGGTATGGAATACCAAGCAGCCCACGATTCAGGAGCTGCCGTGATTGCTCAGTATGACGGTAAAGTTACCTATGCAGATGCTGACAAGGTAGAAGTTCGTCGTGAAGATGGTTCATTGGACGTTTACCACATCCAAAAATTCCGTCGTTCAAACTCAGGTACTGCCTACAACCAACGTACGCTTGTTAAAGTTGGTGATGTCGTTGAAAAAGGCGATTTCATTGCTGACGGACCTTCTATGGAAAATGGAGAAATGGCGCTTGGACAAAACCCAATCGTTGCCTACATGACTTGGGAAGGTTACAACTTCGAGGATGCTGTTATCATGAGCGAACGCTTGGTGAAAGACGATGTCTACACATCTGTTCACCTTGAAGAATACGAATCAGAAACACGCGATACAAAGCTTGGGCCTGAAGAAATCACTCGTGAAATTCCAAACGTTGGTGAAGATGCCCTTAAAGACCTTGACGAAATGGGTATTATCCGTATCGGTGCTGAGGTTAAAGAAGGTGATATCCTTGTAGGTAAAGTAACACCTAAGGGTGAGAAAGACCTTTCAGCTGAAGAACGTCTCTTGCACGCTATCTTCGGAGATAAATCTCGCGAAGTGCGTGATACTTCTCTTCGTGTACCACACGGTGCCGATGGTGTCGTTCGTGATGTTAAGATCTTTACACGTGCAAATGGAGATGAATTACAATCAGGTGTTAATATGCTGGTTCGCGTCTACATCGCTCAAAAACGTAAGATCAAGGTCGGAGATAAGATGGCCGGACGTCACGGAAATAAAGGGGTTGTCTCTCGTATCGTTCCTGTAGAAGACATGCCTTACCTTCCAGACGGAACTCCAGTCGATATCATGTTGAACCCACTTGGGGTGCCATCACGTATGAATATCGGTCAGGTTATGGAGCTTCACCTTGGTATGGCTGCTCGTACTCTTGGTATTCACATCGCAACACCAGTCTTTGACGGAGCAAGTTCTGAAGACCTTTGGTCAACTGTTAAAGAAGCTGGTATGGATAGTGATGCTAAAACCATCCTTTACGATGGACGTACTGGTGAACCATTTGATAACCGTGTGTCAGTTGGTGTCATGTACATGATCAAACTCCACCACATGGTTGATGATAAATTGCACGCGCGTTCAGTCGGACCTTACTCAACCGTTACTCAACAACCACTTGGAGGTAAAGCTCAGTTTGGTGGACAACGTTTCGGTGAGATGGAGGTTTGGGCTCTTGAAGCCTACGGTGCGTCAAATGTTCTTCAAGAAATCTTGACTTACAAGTCTGACGATATCAACGGACGTTTGAAAGCTTATGAAGCCATTACAAAAGGAAAACCAATTCCAAAACCAGGTGTTCCAGAATCCTTCCGAGTTCTTGTCAAAGAATTGCAATCTCTTGGTCTTGACATGCGTGTCCTTGACGAAGATGACCAAGAAGTGGAACTTCGCGACTTGGATGAAGGAATGGACGAAGATGTCATCCACGTAGATGACCTTGAAAAAGCCCGCGAAAAAGCAGCACAAGAGGCTAAAGCAGCCTTTGAAGCTGAAGAAGCTGAGAAAGCAACAAAAGCGGAAGCAACAGAAGAAGCTGCTGAGTAAGAAAAAGCAGTTCACTTAGAATAGAAAGGGAAGAAATAGTGGTTGATGTAAATCGTTTTAAAAGTATGCAAATCACCCTAGCTTCTCCAAGTAAAGTCCGTTCATGGTCTTATGGAGAAGTCAAAAAACCTGAAACAATCAATTACCGTACCTTAAAACCAGAACGTGAAGGGCTCTTTGATGAAGTTATCTTTGGTCCTACAAAAGACTGGGAATGTGCTTGTGGTAAGTACAAACGCATTCGTTACAGAGGAATTGTTTGTGACCGTTGTGGGGTTGAAGTAACGCGTACAAAAGTTCGTCGTGAGCGTATGGGGCACATTGAGTTGAAAGCTCCTGTATCTCACATCTGGTACTTCAAGGGGATTCCAAGCCGTATGGGCTTGACCCTTGATATGAGCCCTCGTGCCCTCGAGGAAGTTATCTACTTTGCGGCTTATGTGGTGATTGATCCTAAGGATACACCACTTGAGCACAAGTCTATCATGACAGAGCGCGAATACCGTGAGCGTTTGCGTGAGTATGGTTATGGATCATTCGTTGCCAAGATGGGTGCCGAAGCCATCCAAGACCTTTTGAAACAAGTAGATCTTGAAAAAGAAATTGCTGAACTCAAAGAAGAGTTGAAAACAGCTACTGGACAAAAACGTGTCAAAGCTATCCGTCGTTTGGATGTTTTGGATGCCTTTTATAAGTCTGGTAACAAACCTGAATGGATGATTCTCAACATTCTTCCGGTTATTCCACCAGATCTTCGTCCAATGTTGCAGTTGGATGGTGGCCGTTTTGCCTCATCTGACTTGAATGACCTTTACCGCCGTGTTATCAACCGTAACAATCGTTTGGCTCGTTTGCTTGAGTTGAATGCACCAGGTATCATCGTTCAAAATGAGAAGCGTATGCTTCAAGAAGCGGTTGACGCTTTGATTGACAATGGTCGTCGTGGTCGTCCAATCACAGGACCAGGTAGCCGTCCACTGAAATCATTGAGCCACATGCTTAAAGGTAAACAAGGACGCTTCCGTCAAAACTTGCTCGGTAAACGTGTTGACTTCTCAGGACGTTCCGTTATCGCCGTTGGTCCAACGCTTAAGATGTACCAATGTGGTGTGCCACGTGAAATGGCGATCGAGCTCTTTAAGCCATTCGTGATGCGTGAAATCGTTGCACGTGATATCGTGCAAAACGTTAAAGCTGCTAAACGCTTGGTGGAACGTGGAGACGAACGCATCTGGGATATCCTTGAAGAAGTGATCAAAGAACACCCAGTGCTTTTGAACCGCGCACCGACCCTTCACCGTTTAGGTATCCAAGCCTTCGAGCCAGTCTTAATTGATGGTAAGGCCCTTCGCTTGCACCCGCTTGTCTGTGAAGCCTACAATGCCGACTTTGACGGGGACCAAATGGCCATCCACGTACCGCTTTCAGAAGAAGCCCAAGCAGAAGCTCGTATCTTGATGCTAGCTGCTGAGCACATCTTGAACCCGAAAGATGGTAAACCAGTTGTTACTCCATCTCAGGACATGGTTTTGGGTAACTACTACTTGACAATGGAAGAAGCTGGTCGTGAAGGTGAAGGAATGGTCTTCAAAGACCGTGACGAAGCGGTTATGGCTTACCGTAATGGTTATGTTCACCTCCACTCACGTGTTGGTATCGCAACAGACAGCCTCAACAAACCTTGGACAGAAGAACAAAAACACAAGGTCTTGCTTACAACAGTTGGTAAAATCCTTTTCAACGACATCATGCCAGAGGGTCTACCATACTTGCAAGAACCAAACAATGCCAACTTGACAGAAGGCGTTCCAGCTAAATACTTCTTGCCACTTGGTGGAGATATCAAGGAAGCAATCAGCAAACTTGAACTCAACCCCCCATTCAAGAAGAAAAACCTTGGAAATATCATCGCTGAAATCTTCAAACGTTTCCGTACGACAGAAACTTCTGCCCTACTTGACCGTATGAAGAACCTCGGTTACCACCACTCAACTCTTGCAGGATTGACAGTGGGTATCGCCGATATCCCAGTCGTTGATGACAAGGCTGAAATCATTGAAGAATCACACAAACGTGTAGAACAAATCACCAAACAATTCCGTCGTGGTATGATCACAGACGACGAGCGTTACAATGCTGTTACAGCCGAATGGCGTGCTGCCCGTGAAAAACTTGAGAAACGTTTGATTGCCAACCAAGATCCTAAGAACCCAATCGTTATGATGATGGACTCTGGAGCCCGTGGTAACATATCAAACTTCTCACAGCTTGCCGGCATGCGTGGTCTGATGGCTGCTCCGAACGGACGTATCATGGAATTGCCAATCCTTTCAAACTTCCGCGAAGGTTTGTCGGTATTGGAAATGTTCTTCTCAACTCACGGTGCGCGTAAAGGTATGACCGATACGGCCCTTAAGACAGCCGACTCAGGTTACTTGACTCGTCGTTTGGTTGACGTTGCCCAAGACGTTATCATCCGTGAGGACGACTGTGGAACTGACCGCGGTCTCTTGATTCGCTCTATCGCAGAAGGAAAAGAGATGATCGAGTCTCTTGAAGAACGTCTCAACGGTCGTTACACTAAGAAAACTGTTAAACATCCAGAAACTGGTGCAGTTATCATTGGTCCAAATGAGTTGATTACAGAAGACAAGGCGCGTGAAATTGTCAATGCTGGTGTGGAAGAAGTCACTATCCGTTCCGTATTTACATGTAACACTCGTCATGGTGTCTGCCGTCACTGTTATGGTATCAATTTGGCGACTGGTGATGCGGTTGAAGTTGGTGAAGCAGTCGGTACAATCGCTGCCCAATCTATCGGGGAACCTGGTACACAGCTTACAATGCGTACCTTCCACACGGGTGGGGTTGCCTCAAATACCGATATCACTCAGGGTCTTCCTCGTGTCCAAGAAATCTTTGAAGCCCGCAATCCTAAAGGGGAAGCGGTTATCACAGAGGTTAAAGGACAAGTTACCGCTATCGAAGAGGATGCATCAACTCGTACTAAGAAAGTCTTTGTTAAGGGTGAAACTGGCGAAGGGGAATATGTCGTTCCATTTACAGCTCGTATGCGTGTCGAAGTTGGAGACCAAGTAGCGCGTGGTGCTGCTCTTACAGAAGGTTCTATCCAACCAAAACGTCTCCTTGCAGTCCGTGATGTCTTGTCAGTTGAAACTTATCTTCTTGGTGAAGTACAAAAAGTTTACCGTAGCCAAGGGGTAGAAATCGGTGACAAACACATTGAGGTAATGGTTCGTCAAATGATCCGTAAAGTCCGTGTCATGGATCCAGGTGACACAGATCTTCTCATGGGTACCCTTATGGATATCAATGACTTTACAGATGCCAACAAAGATGTCCTTATCGCAGGTGGAGTTCCAGCGACTGGTCGACCAGTTCTTATGGGAATTACCAAAGCCTCACTTGAAACCAACAGTTTCTTGTCAGCGGCTTCCTTCCAGGAAACAACTCGTGTCCTTACTGACGCAGCTATCCGTGGTAAGAAAGACCATCTCCTTGGACTTAAAGAAAATGTTATCATCGGTAAGATCATCCCAGCAGGTACTGGTATGGCTCGCTACCGTAACCTTGAACCACATGCTGTCAACGAAGAAGAATACCTTAATCCTCCAGTAGAGGAAGAAGGAAATGAAGAAACAACAGAAGTAGTTGTGGATACTGCCGTTGAAACTGTGGAAGAAACAGTAGAATAAAAGAGAATGAGAGAGCCCTCGGGTTCTCTTTCTCTTTTCTGAAAACTTTCTCCATTTTTCCATGAAATGTGGTAAAATAATACTCAATGAAAATCAAAAAGCAAACTAGGAAACTAGCCGCAGGTTGCTCAAAGCACTGCTTTGAGGTTGTAGATAGAACTGACGAAGTCAGTCACATATATACGGCAAGGCGACGTTGACGTGGTTTGAAGAGATTTTCGAAGAGTATAAAAGAAAGAAGCTGACAAAGGAGACAAGTATGGAACAAACATTTTTTATCATTAAACCAGACGGTGTAAAAAGAGGATTAGTGGGTGAGGTGTTGAAACGCATCGAACAACGTGGATTGACAATCGAAAAATTGGAGTTGCGTACAAAGGTTTCAGAAGAGTTGATTGACCAGCACTATCAGGACTTGGTTGGCCAAAGTTTTTACCCACCGATTCGTGAATTCATGACTTCAGGACCAGTTCTTGTGGGCATCATTTCTGGTCCCAAAGTAATCGAAACTTGGCGGACTATGATGGGAGCAACTCGTCCAGAAGAAGCTTTACCAGGAACGATTCGAGGTGATTTTGCAAAAGCTGCTGGAGAAAATGAGGTTATCCAAAATGTTGTACATGGTTCAGATTCAGAAGAGTCAGCTAAGCGAGAAATTGCTCTTTGGTTTTAAGAGAAATAATAAAAGTTTGATGTAAGGGATACTTGCATCAAACTTTTTTGCATTTTAGAGTAGAAAACTGACAGTTGAGAAATATTTTAGCAATGGTAAGAATTTCTAGCCTATAATAAGAGCAAGTAGGGAGGAAGAATGATGGAAAAAATGAAAAAGCAAATTCGTGTTTTGTTATTGCTGACGTTTTTTGGTCTTAGTAGCTGTTCTTGTTTAAGTTTATCGACTTGGGCCTTGATGTTAAATCAAAACTGCTTCTATTATTTAGTTGGCATGTTGCTCCTTGCCAGTATTGGTGCAGGGCTAAACTACTATAGTGGACAGCGAAATCAATCTTATTCAGTTTTTAGAGCAGATAAGAAACAACTCTTGTATACTTTGTTACTCTTAGTAAACATTTTGGGTTTAGCTTTAATTGTCATAGAACATATCCTTGTAGGAAATACATCCGTAGAAGGATTTGTGGAAGCCTTTCTTCCGAGTTTCTTTTTCTTATTTGGTATTGATTTGTTAGTTTTTCTACCAATTCAGAAGTATGTAAATGGATTGAAAAAGATTTTGGGAAAGAAGGAAATGTGTTTTATTAGTGGACTAGCTATTCTAATCTTTCTCAGAAATCCTTGGATGCTATTATCCATGACCTTTTATATTACCTTGGGAATGCTATTTCTAGGACTATTGGTGCCAAAAGTCATTCGCTGGGAAGTTTCATTTTACAGTCATTTGATGAGAGATATCTTGTTAGTTGTCTTCTTGCTGTTTCTATTTTAAGAATAAAAAAAGAGATAGTTCTAGTTTTACAATTTATAATATGGAATTCACAGATAATATCTCGACAAAGGACAACTTTTTGGTATAATAGAAATATGTACACTAAAAACGAAGAAGAGTTACAGTCCTTAGGTGAACGTTTGGGCTATTTATTAGAAAAGAATGATGTTTTAATTCTAACTGGAGAACTTGGAGCAGGCAAAACGACCTTTACAAAAGGTCTAGCTAAAGGGTTACAGATTTCCCAGATGATTAAGAGTCCAACCTATACTATCGTAAGAGAGTATGAAGGTCGTCTTCCGCTTTACCACCTAGATGTTTATCGTATTGAGGGAGATGCGGATTCTATTGATTTGGATGAGTTTCTCTTTGGTGGTGGGGTAACTGTCATCGAGTGGGGACATCTTTTAGGTGATGCCTTGCCAGATACTTATTTAGAATTGGAAATTCTAAAAGAAGAAGACGGTCGCAGATTAAACTTCAAAGCCAAGGGTTTGCGTGCAGAAAAACTCTTAGAGGAGCTTCAACATGGAGTATGAATTGCTCATTAGAGAAGCAGAACCTAGTGATGCGGCTGAATTAGTGACATTTTTAAATCGTGTCAGTGTAGAAACAGATTTTACCAGTCTGGACAGGAATGGCATTTTGATGACAGATACTGAGATGGAGTTGTTTTTGGATAAACAGGCTCACTCGGAAAATCAAATCACTTTACTGGCCTTGCTGAATGATGAAATTGCTGGTCTTGTAAATATCACAGCTGATCAACGCAAGAGAGTTCGTCATATTGGAGATCTCTTTATTGTGATTGGTCAGAAGTATTGGAATAATGGACTGGGGAGTTTGTTACTTGAAGAAGTCATAGAATGGGCACAGGCTAGTGGCATTCTTCGTCGACTTCAACTTACTGTCCAAACTCGTAATCAGGCTGCAGTTTATCTATATCAAAAACATGGCTTTGTAATTGAAGGTAGACAAGAGCGCGGTGCGTACATAGAAGAAGGGGAATTTATCGATGTTTACCTGATGGGTAGGCTGATAGATTAATAGAAATATGGTTAAAAAAATTATTGGAATGGTGCTAGCTTTTCTAGCTGTGACGGTTTTGGGTGTGGGTGTTTTTGCTTATACTATTTATCAGCAAGGTACACAAACCTTATCAAAAACCTATAAAAAAATTGGAGAAGAAACCAATGTTATTGAGGCGACTGAACCATTAACGATTCTTTTGATGGGGGTTGATACTGGAAACGTGGAACGAACGGACCCTTGGGAGGGAAATAGTGATTCCATGATTCTCTTGACGGTGAATCCACATACTAAGAAAACCATGATGTTGAGTTTGGAACGTGACATCCTGACTAAAATTCAGCATAAAGATGGCCAGATTGAGGAAGCGAAGTTAAACGCTGCCTATGCTGGTGGTGGTGCAGAGTTAGCTATTTCAACCATTCAAAAGATGATGAATATCCATATCGATCGCTACATTATGGTTAATATGCAAGGATTGCAACAATTGGTAGATGCAGTGGGGGGGATTACGGTTAATAATACACTAGGTTTCCCAATTTCTATCAGTGACCAAGAAGAATTTAACACCATTTCTATTGGTGTTGGAGAACAGACAATAAATGGAGAAGAAGCGCTTGTTTATTCCCGCATGCGTTATCAAGACCCAGAAGGAGACTACGGACGTCAGAAGCGTCAGCGTGAAGTCATTCAAAAGGTTGTTGAAAAAGTTCTTAGTTTGAATAGCGTTAGTCACTATCAGTCTATCTTAAAAGCTTTAAGCACTAATATGCAGACTAATATTGATTTATCTGCGAAAAGTATTCCAAGCTTGTTAGGTTACCAGGACTCGTTTAAAACGATTGAAACTCAACAATTACGAGGAGAAGATGCCGAATTGCAAGGGACATCTTATCAAATTGTAACTGCTAACCATTTGTTAGAAATCCAGAATCTTTTGAGAACCTCACTTGATAAACCGAAGGTGACAGAGTTAGAGACAAATGCTGTCTTATATGAAGATATTTTCGGAAATCGAAATAATACCGGTTTGGGAACAGGTATGATTAATAATACAATAAATCAAGAAGATGTAGAATAATCTATTTTATAGTTAAAATCGTGGGAAATTTCCTGCGATTTTTTCAAAAAAATACGAATAGATAGGTAGGAGGAAACATGAAAGCAGAAATCATTGCTGTTGGAACAGAGATTTTGACAGGACAGATTGTCAATACCAATGCTCAGTTTTTGTCGGAAAAACTAGCAGAGATTGGGGTAGATGTATATTTTCAGACGGCTGTAGGAGACAATGAAGCTCGTCTCTTATCCCTGCTTGAGATTGCCAGTCAACGTAGCAGCCTGCTGATTTTGACAGGCGGTTTGGGGCCAACTGAGGACGATTTGACCAAACAAACCCTGGCTAAATTCTTAGGGAAAGCATTAGTCTTCGATCCTCAGGCACAGGAGAAGTTGGATGTCTTTTTTGCCCAGCGACCAGACTATGCCCGAACACCGAATAACGAAAGACAAGCTCAAATTGTAGAAGGAGCGACTCCGCTGCCCAACGAAACAGGACTGGCTGTGGGGGGAATATTGGAAGTCGATGGAGTGACCTATGTCGTCCTTCCCGGTCCACCAAGTGAATTAAAACCCATGGTTTTAAACCAACTTCTACCTAAGTTGATGACAGGGAGTAAGCTATATTCCCGAGTTCTTCGTTTCTTTGGGATTGGTGAAAGTCAGTTGGTTACGATTTTGTCTGATTTGATTGATAATCAAACAGATCCGACCTTGGCCCCTTATGCCAAGACAGGAGAAGTTACTCTGCGTCTGTCAACAAAAGCTAGCAGCCAAGAAGAGGCGAATCAAGCGCTGGATATCTTGGAAAATCAAATCTTGGACCGCCAGACTTTCGAAGGAATTTCTTTACGAGACCTTTGTTATGGTTATGGGGAAGAAACTAGTTTAGCTAGTATTGTGGTAGAAGAACTGAAAAAACAAGGGAAAACTATCACGGCTGCAGAGAGTTTGACGGCAGGGCTTTTCCAAGCTACTGTGGCAGATTTTTCAGGAGCTTCAAGTATATTTAAGGGTGGTTTCGTGACCTATAGCCTGGAGGAAAAATCAAAGATGTTGGATATTCCTGTCAAGGACTTGGAAGAACAGGGTGTGGTGTCTGAATTTACAGCTCAGAAGATGGCTGAGCAGGCACGAAGTAAGACCCAGTCTGATTTTGGCCTTAGTTTGACTGGAGTGGCAGGTCCAGATAGCCTAGAAGGGCACCCAGCTGGGACAGTCTTTATAGGCTTGGCTCAAGAGCAAGGAACTGAGGTCATCAAGGTTAATATTGGAGGCAGAAGTCGGGCAGATGTACGTCACATTGCGGTTATGCATGCCTTTAACCTAGTTCGCAAGGCTTTATTAAGTGACTAACTTTTGATATAATAGTAGATAGGTCTGAGGACCATTAGAATGTAGGAGAATAGAATGGCGAAAAAACCAAAAAAATTAGATGAAATTTCAAAAAAATTCGGGGCAGAACGTGAAAAAGCCTTGAATGACGCTCTTAAATTGATTGAGAAAGACTTTGGTAAGGGTTCAATCATGCGTTTGGGTGAACGGGCAGAGCAAAAGGTGCAAGTGATGAGCTCCGGTTCCTTGGCTCTTGATATTGCCCTTGGTTCAGGTGGTTATCCTAAGGGACGTATCATCGAAATCTACGGACCAGAGTCATCTGGTAAGACAACGGTTGCTCTTCATGCAGTTGCGCAAGCGCAAAAAGAAGGTGGAATTGCAGCCTTTATCGATGCGGAACATGCCCTCGATCCAGCTTATGCTGCGGCCCTTGGTGTCAACATTGACGAATTGCTCTTGTCTCAACCAGATTCAGGAGAGCAAGGTCTTGAGATTGCAGGAAAATTGATTGACTCAGGTGCTGTAGATCTTGTCGTGGTCGACTCAGTTGCTGCCCTTGTACCTCGTGCAGAAATTGATGGAGATATCGGAGATAGCCACGTTGGTTTGCAGGCTCGTATGATGAGCCAGGCTATGCGTAAACTTGGTGCTTCTATCAATAAAACCAAAACAATTGCCATCTTTATCAACCAATTGCGTGAAAAAGTTGGGGTCATGTTTGGAAATCCAGAAACAACTCCTGGTGGACGTGCTTTGAAATTCTACGCTTCAGTGCGTCTGGATGTTCGTGGAAGCACACAAATCAAGGGAACTGGTGACCAAAAAGATACCAATGTCGGTAAAGAAACCAAGATCAAGGTCGTGAAAAACAAGGTGGCTCCACCATTTAAGGAAGCCTTCGTTGAAATCATGTACGGAGAAGGGATTTCTAAGACTGGTGAGCTCTTGAAAATCGCAAGCGATTTGGATATCATCAAAAAAGCAGGAGCTTGGTACTCTTACAAGGATGAGAAAATTGGGCAAGGTTCTGAAAATGCTAAGAAATACTTGGCAGATAACCCAGAAGTCTTTGATGAGATTGACCATCAAGTCCGTGTTCAATTTGGTTTGATTGATGGAGAGGAAGCTTCTGTAGAAGGTGTTGAAACTAAAAAAGATGAAGCAACTCAAGCAGACTCTGTGAATGAAGAAGTTACACTTGACCTAGGCGATGAGCTTGAAATCGAAATTGAAGAATAAGCTGTGAAAGTAGTGGAGAAATCCACTGCTTTTTCGGTTCTTTGTTCAAGATTTCAGATTGCCTATAGTTTGCTGTTTCTTGTCGCTCCTCTAGAAAGCTGATATAATAGCCTTATGAATAAAAAACGAACAGTGGACCTGATACATGGTCCAATTCTTCCCTCGCTCTTAAGCTTCGCCTTCCCAATCTTGCTATCAAATATTTTTCAACAGCTCTATAATACTGCTGATGTCTTGATTGTTGGGCGATTTCTTGGTCAAGAATCCTTGGCTGCAGTAGGAGCGACGACAGCGATTTTTGACCTGATTGTAGGTTTTACTCTTGGTGTTGGCAATGGCATGGGAATTGTCATTGCCCGCTATTATGGAGCTCGGAATTTCACTAAAATCAAGGAGGCAGTAGCAGCCACCTGGATTTTAGGTGCTCTTTTGAGTATTGTAGTTATGCTGCTGGGATTTGTCGGTCTGTATCCTCTTTTACAGTACCTAGATACCCCTGCTGAAATCCTCTCTCAGTCCTATCAATATATTTCTATGATTGTAACCTGTGTCGGTGTTAGCTTCGCTTATAATCTCTTTGCAGGTTTGTTGCGATCTATTGGGGACAGTCTGGCTGCGCTTGGTTTTCTGATTTTCTCTGCTCTGGTTAATGTGGTTCTGGATCTCTATTTTATTACACAATTGCATCTTGGAGTTCAATCCGCGGGACTTGCTACCATCATTTCGCAAGGCTTATCAGCGGTTCTCTGCTTTTATTATATCCGTAAGAGTGTTCCAGAACTTCTACCTCAGCTGAAACATTTCAAATGGGACAAGGTCTTATACGCTGACCTCTTGGAGCAAGGTTTGGCTATGGGTTTGATGAGTTCAATTGTGTCCATCGGCAGTGTGATTTTACAGTCTTCTGTTAATACCTTTGGTGCCGTAATTATTAGTGCCCAGACGGCAGCTCGACGCATTATGGCCTTTGCCCTTCTTCCTATGACCGCTATTTCTGCCTCGATGACGACCTTTGCTTCTCAGAATCTAGGAGCTAAGCGTCCAGACCGCATTGTTCAAGGACTTCGAATCGGCAGTCGTTTAAGTATATCCTGGGCAGTTTTTGTTTGTGTCTTCCTCTTTTTTGCCAGTCCAGCCTTGGTTTCCTTCTTGGCTAGTTCGACGGATGATTGCTTGGTAGAAAATGGTAGTCTGTACTTGCAAATCAGTTCAGCTTTTTATCCTATTTTGAGTCTCTTATTGATTTATCGCAATTGCTTGCAGGGCTTGGGGCAAAAAATTCTTCCTCTGGTATCTAGCTTTATCGAACTAATCGGGAAAATCGCTTTTGTGGTCTTGATTATCCCTTGGGCAGGCTATAAGGGAGTTATCCTTTGTGAACCCCTAATCTGGGTTGCCATGACCATTCAACTGTATTTCTCACTGTTTCGTCACCCCTTGATAAAAGAAGGCAAGGCTGTCTTGGCAACAAAAGTGTTATCCTAGCTCGATTTGCTGGATAAAATCCATTTCCTCTAGTGAAAATCAAAAAAACTTGTGTTATAATAAGAAAGATTAAAATGTGAAAAAAGGAGATTCCTAATGGGACGTAAATGGGCCAATATCGTAGCCAAGAAAACGGCTAAAGATGGAGCTAACTCTAAAGTATATGCAAAATTTGGTGTAGAAATCTATGTAGCAGCTAAAAAAGGTGATCCAGATCCAGAATCAAACTCAGCTTTGAAATTTGTTATCGACCGTGCCAAACAAGCTCAAGTGCCAAAACACGTTATCGATAAAGCTTTGGACAAGGCTAAAGGAAACACAGACGAAACCTTTACAGAAGGACGTTACGAAGGTTTTGGACCAAATGGTTCTATGCTGATCGTGGATACTTTGACTTCAAACGTTAACCGTACAGCGGCTAATGTCCGTGCGGCTTTTGGTAAAAACGGAGGAAACATGGGCGCTTCAGGTTCTGTTTCTTACCTCTTTGATAACAAAGGTGTTATTGTATTTGCGGGTGAAGATGCTGATGCAGTCTTTGAGCAATTGCTCGAAGCAGATGTGGATGTGGATGATGTAGAAGCAGAAGAAGGAACAGTCACAGTTTACACAGCTCCAACTGATCTTCATAAGGCTATCGTTGCCCTTCGTGAGTCAGGTATCGAAGAATTCCAAGTTACTGAATTGGAAATGATTCCTCAGTCAGAAGTGGAATTGTCAGGCGATGACCTTGAAACCTTTGAAAAACTTTACAGCGTCCTTGAAGACGACGAAGACGTACAAAAAATCTACACAAACGTAGACGGGTTCTAATTTAACCTAGAGAACATGATCCTAAGTGATAAGCTCACTTGGGATTTTTTTAATCAAGAAAATAGTTCTCACGGAAATTTATTTAGTTCCTAGGAGAACTAAATGCAATGATTAGAAAGGAGTAAGTATGGATAAACCGATGTTGGTTTTAAAACGTTTTGGACACCAGGTACATCTGATGGTACAAAAGGAAGCCAAACGTTGTGGTATTGAATTTATGGGTGTACCTCAAGGACAAGTTCTGCGTTTTTTAGGTTGGCGTGAGCATGAACAAGAATTAACGCTCATCAAGGATATTGAACAAGAACTCAATATTAGCAAGTCTGTTGCTAGTAACTTGGTCAAGCGTATGGTGCAAAATAGTTTGGTGGAGCTGGAGGCGAGTCCTGTCGATAAGCGGGCTAAGTTTGTTCGTTTGACGGACAAATCGCGTTCTCAAATGCAGCAGGTTAAGGCCTTCTTTGAACGAATTGATCAGAGTCTGCTAAATGGTGTTTCAAAGTCAGACTTGGCAATCTTTGAAAAGGTTCTCGGTCAGTTGCAAGAAAATGTTCAGAAGATAGGAGGAGAGAATGAAGAAATTAGCCAAATGAATTAGTGGAAAAGAATGGGGTATGATTTTACTAGCCATTCTCTTTACCTGCTTTTCGGTTTATCTAGAGTTGGAAGAAGAGGAACTTCCATTTTAAAAAAGAAGTAAGGGCTGGGAAATGACCTAGCTCTAAAAAATCAGCATTCAGTTTTGTAAGATGCAAGATCTGTTTGACTGAATTCTATTTCTCTCAAGCTTTTAAAAGTTTAATTATGATTGCCGAGGTGGGACCAAGAATCAAAAATCAATGAATTTTTAGATTCTGTCGCGCCTTTTTTATGATAATCATTTTGGAAAGATTTTGCTTTTTGGCGGTTTTGTAATATAATAATCCTATATGTTTCATAAAGGCGCTTACGGCATAGGGGGTGAAAAATGGTAGCAGCTAACGTCAAAAAACGGGGTCAGCATTATCAGAAGAAGGCTCTCTGGCCACTTTCCATTCTGCTTATTTTTGCTTTGTTTTTTGTTTATTTCAAGGGCGTTCTGCCAGATGAGAAGCAGGTCAAGATTGGGGCAACCTACATGACCATGAATAATGATTTTTATAAGATCTTAAATGCGGAGCTGGAGAAGAAAACCAACCAGCAGGGCAGCCGGCTTTACGTGCGGGATCCTGAGCTGGGTGAGGGCAAGCAGAGCCAGCAGATTGACTTTTTTGTCCGAGAAAAGGTTGATGTCATTGTTATCAATCCGGTAAAAAGTAATAGTCCAAGTATCATTTCCTCTCTTCAAAAGGCCAAGAAAGCTGGGATTAAAATCATCGTAGTGGATGCGCCTATCAGTCAGGATGTAAAAGTGGATACGACTATTGTGTCGGATAACTACCAAGCAGGCGTCCTGATTGCCCAGGACATGATGAAGCGCTTGCCTTCTGCTAATATTCTCCTTCTAGAGCACCGCAATGCCGTCTCTGCTATGGACCGGATTCAGGGATTTATTGATACGATTGAAAAACAGCCTAGCTACAAGATTATTTCCCAGAAAGAAACACTAGGCCAGACAGAGGAAAGCATGCCGCAAGTAAAAAGTGCCTTAGACGAAGGATTGGACTTTAATGTAGTCATGGCGCTCAATGATCGGGCAGCTATCGGGGCCTTGGCTGCTATTAAAAATCAAGGTCTTGATAAGAAAATCTCCATCTACGGCGTGGATGGATCGCCTGATATCAAAAACTTTTTGGCTACGACTAGCGATATAGAGGGAACCGTGGCCCAATCGCCCATTCAGATGGGACGCAAGGTGGCACAGGTAATTGAGCTGATGCAGGAGGGGAAATCCTACGACAGCCAATACCTGATTCCTGTTCATCTGGTTAATAGAGATAATATCAGTCAATACACAGTTACAGGGTGGCAATAATGAGACCTCAAAAAAGTATCTTTTATAGCAAAATCGCCTTAATGGTCATCAATCTGTTTGCCATTGTCTATAATGCATCCATCTATCTCTTTGCGACCAACTATGTAGCGGCTAAGGGCTTCAGTCACTCGCTTTTGGAGCGTTTGGATGCCATTCCGGGCTCTCCTAGCCTAATCTTCTGGGTATCCATTAGCCTGTATGCCTGTCTGCTTTTAGTCATGTACTATCGGGAGCGCCACCCCAATCAGCTGTCCGTCTATGACAAGACGACCATTATTGAAATCCTGCTCATGCTGGTCATCTTTTCCGTCTTGCACTCGTCCTACAATGGCTTGATTCTCTTGGTGTTTGCGGATATTTTCTATGGCTCTAAGGAGTTCAATGCTTCCAAGGACAAGAAGTACTGGTTTTCTTTCATTATTTTGAGCTTTGGCATGCTGCTCTTGTCCAACTATAACCTCATGTCGCTCTTTATCAAGCTGCCGTCTTTGGATACCTATATTCGTTTTTATCCTGAGTCTGTACGCTTTTTGCTCTTATTTGGCAAGAACTTTCTCTACTCGCTTAATATTGTCGTCTTTATGATTTCCTTGCTATTCTATATCTTGTCGGCTATTACGGAGCGCCATCGTATTGAGGAAGAGCTTCGCATGGCTTTTCAAGCCAATCGCGAGCTGAACTCTTACCTGGCTTTGTCTGAGAAAATAGCAGAAGATCGAGAGCGGAAGCGGATTGCCAGAGAGATTCACGATACATTAGGTCATGCCCTGACGGGTATTTCAGCTGGTATTGATGCGGTCAAGGTCTTGGTTGATATTGACACCAACCGAGCTAAGGAGCAGCTTAATAATGTCTCTGTCGTTGTTCGAGATGGTATCCGTGATGTCCGCGGCTCGCTCAATAAGATGCGCCCGGGAGCTCTGGAAAATAACACTTTGAAGGAAGCTCTGATTAAGATTATCCGTGAGTATGAAGCCATCTCCAACTTGGAGATTCATCTCCTCTACAAATGGGATAATATTGACTTGGATATTGCCAAGGAAGACATTGTCTTCCGGGTGATCCAGGAGTCGATTACCAACTCTGTCCGCCATGGTCATGCCAAGACTATCTGGATTGAGCTACTAGAGGAAGAAGAAGCTTATGTAATGACCATTCAGGATGATGGTGTTGGCTTTGATGAACTCTACTATGGCTATGGCCTCAAGCAGATGCAGGAGCGCCTAATGATTATTGGCGGAAGCGTCCGCTTTGAAAATCGGGACGGTTTCTACACGCATATCAAAATTCCAAAAATAGGAGGAAGACATGATTAAGGTTTTAATAGCAGACGATCAGGCCTTGATTCGCGAGTCTCTGCAAATCATTCTGTCTGCCCACGCAGATATTGAGGTAGTCGGGACGGTCGGAGACGGCAAGGAAGTGCTGGAAAAGCTTCATCGGGTGCGCCCAGATGTGATTTTGATGGATATTCGCATGCCAGTCATGGATGGTGTTCTCTGTACCAAGGCTGTCAAGGAGCAGTATCCAGATGTCAAGATTATCATCCTGACGACCTTTGACGATGATGAATTTATCTTCTCAGCTCTCAAATACGGTGCATCTGGTTATATTCTTAAAGGGGTTTCGACAGAAGAACTTCATGAAGCTATTCAGACAGTCTATCGAGGCGGAGCTATGATCAATCCCAATATTGCCACCAAGGTCTTCAAAATCTTTTCACAGATGGCCCAGTCCAACTTTGCCATCACAGTGACAGAGGAAAATGTGGAGGACATGAACCGGACGGAGTGGAAGATTATCCAGCAGATTAGCTTTGGGATTTCTAATAAGGAAATTGCAGCCAAACTCTTTCTATCAGAAGGGACAGTCCGTAATTATCTATCGGGTATCCTAGCCAAGCTCAACCTGCGTGACCGGACCCAACTGGCTATCTGGGCCGTACAGACTGGAGTCACCCAGAGAGATTTTAGTAAGGAAGGCGACAAATGAAGTGGAGATTGAGAAATTTGTCCCTGCTGGTTGTCCTGATTATATCTGTTGCTCTGGCTTTTGTATTTTGGGCTTCAGCTCAGGACAAAGTCCTGCGTATCGGGGTCTATGCTGGTTCTAGCTGGGATGTGCCTAACAGTCGCGAAAACAAGGTCTTGGACAGCCTGATTAAAAGATTTGAAAAGACGCATCCTCCTGTCAAGGTCGTTTACGAAAGCGGTATTCCCAAGGATGATTATGCTGACTGGCTGGCAGAGCAAGTCTTGAAAGGCGAGCAACCAGATCTCTTTATGGTGCCAGAAAACGACTTTAGCATGTTGGCTTCGACTGGCGCGCTTAAATCCTTGGATCCCCTCCTAACGGATGATAAGCGAAAGGCTTTTTATCCAGTGGCTTATGAAGCTGGGCAATATCAGGGAGTCAGCTATGCCCTTCCAGTTGAGAGCAATCCTATCATGATGTGTGTCAATAAAGACCTGCTTGAAAAAGAAGGAATTAGCATTCCTGAGTCAGGATGGACCCTGGCGGATTTCTATGAGATTTGCAAGAAAGTAACCAAGGATACCAATGGCGATGGTGTGGTGGATCAGTACGGTATAACGGATTACACTTGGCAGCAGGCTCTGGTAGCTTACGGCGGCCATCTTACCGATAAATCCGGTATCACTGTGGACAGCGCAGAGATGCACCAAGCCTTGGCCTTTATGAGCAAGCTAGATATGCTCAGCCAGCACTATAAGGTGACTTCTAATGACTTTGATGAGGGACGGGTGGCTTTCTATCCTATGAGTCTGGCCCAGTATCGGACCTACAAGCCTTACCCTTACCATGTTGCCAAGTATTCTAGCTTTTCTTGGACCTGTATCCCCATGCCAACAGCTAATAGCCAGGTGATGGGGACACAGGTCAAGACCTCGCTCTTTGCCATGTCTTCCAATACCAAGCAAGAGAAGCTGGCTTGGGAATTTATGCTCTTGCTGTCACAGGATAAAGAAAGCCAGCAGGCCTTGTTTGAAAAATCGCAGGGGACCTCAGTCTTACCATCTGTGGTGAAAAGTCAACAGGCTAGAGAAATCTTACAGGCAGATGATTTTGGCTTGGATTCCTTGACTTCTGAGAGGCTAGACCACATGATGAATCGCTCCATCATTGACATCAGTCTAGAAGTAGACCGTCATACCATGGACCGGATGGACTATCTGATTCAAAATGCTATGCAGAATCAAGAGATTGACAGTGCCTTGCCGAGCATTCAAAGAGAAATAGAAAGCGGAAAATAATCTGCTTTCTTTTTGTTTGCTCTGAAAGGAGCAGGAAAGGTACAGCTGACTAGACAAATATGACAAATGTCATATGTTTCCTGACAAATGTCATCTGGGCAAAGTGACATTTGACAATATGAAACCGATTCCAAAACTTGTACAATAAAATCATCAATAAATCCTTACTTGGCTAAGAGCTAGAAGGAAAAAGGAGGCAGGAAAGATGAAATACCTTGTACTGGTCAGTCATGGGGGACTGGCTGCAGGCGTGCAGAGTTCCTTGAAGATGTTTGCCGGAGACAAGACGGATCAGGTCATTGCGGTTGGTCTTCAGGAAGGCAAGTCAGTTGATGATTTTGCAGTTGATTTTACTCAGGCCTTAGATGGCTTAAGCACTGATGACAGTGTCTTAGTTCTGGCTGATATTGTAGGAGGCAGTCCTCTGACGACAGCAGCGAGCGTCTTAGCTGACATAGGTAAGCTCGACTCAGCAGTTATCTTGGGCGGTTTGAACCTGACCATGGGACTGACTGGCTTGGTTATGAAAGACATCTTAGACGGGAAAGATCTGGCTCAGGCTATCCTTTCCGAGGCTACAGCTGCTTTGCAGGAATTTGAAGTCGTAAGTGATGCAGCTGAAGAAGATGAAGACGACATTTAGTACTTCCGTCATACATTCTAAAAGATAAAAGGAGATTTTAAAGATGACAGTATCATTTGTACGGATTGACGACCGCATGATCCACGGTCAAACAGTCACTCGCTGGGCCAAGGAATACCCTTGTGATGGCCTGATTGCAGTAAATAATGCTGCAGCAGGAAACAAGGTTTTGATTCAGGCCTACAAGGGAGCTTCTGACAAGAAGACTTTTGTTTGGACCAAGGAAGCCTTCAAGGAAAAATCAGGCAAGGTCACAGAGTCAGACAGCCGCTATTTCCTCATTACGAAAAATCCTGTGGACATGAAAGAAATCCTAGTGGACCAAGGCTTTGTACCTGGTGATGTTAAGGAAATCATCATTGGCCCTGCTAATGACCGTCCTGGAGCTATTAAGCTGGGGAATAACCAGTCCATTACCCAGGAAGAGGCAGAAGCGATTGAGGCGATAGAAAAAGCAGGCTACAAAGTCAAATTCCAGCTCCTACCAGATGTTTCCATCGGTTATTGGAGCGATTTCAAGTCTAAATTTGGTTTTTAATTATAATAATGAAAAGGAGAGTCTATTATGACAATTTCTTGGCTGCAAGCCGCTTTACTGGGTCTTTTCGCTAGTTTAGCTTCTATGCCTGGTATGGGTGGTACTAGTATTGGTAACTACACTTTGGGACGTCCTCTGGTCGGAGGCTTGATTAGCGGGCTGATTCTCGGAGACTTAACAACAGGGATTATGGTTGGGGTAGCCCTTCAGGTTCTCTACATCGCTCTGGTAACACCAGGTGGTACAGTTTCTGCTGACGTGCGGGCGATTTCTTACATTGGGATTCCTCTCGCAATCTTATTTGTTCATTCTAAAGGAATCACGTCTGAATCTGCTATTGCTGCAGCAGCTGCACCAATCGGAGCAGCAGTTGGTACTATCGGTACAGTTCTCTTCTATGGAACAGCCACTACAAACCTGCTATGGCAGCACATTGGCTGGAAAGCCGTTGAAAAAGGCGAATTTAAAAAGCTTTACGCTGTTGACTGGGTTTATCCTTGGATTTCCCACTTTGTCTTCTCTTTCCTTCCAACAATGCTTATCACTAAGTTTGGCCCCGATATGGTTGAGCTGATGAAGACCCACCTGCCAATGGATGGCTTCATCATGAAATCCCTCTTTACAGTCGGAGCTCTTCTCCCATGTGTAGGTATTGCCATTCTCTTGAAACAAATCGTTACCAAGGCTGCTGACTTTATCCCATTCTTTGTGGGCTTCACCTTGGCTAAGTCACTTGGTCTTAATTTGGTTGCCAGTGCAGTTGTTTCACTGATTTTTGCAGTAATTTACTATGAATTGGAAGTAATCAAATCAGCTCGTGTGACCGCGCCGGCTGGTGGGGCTGACTTTGATGACGATGAGGAGGATATCTAAGATGGCTGAAAGAAAGAAAATAACTAAAAAGACTTTAGCGAAATCATTCCACCATTGGTACTATGGTCATTTGACTTGCTTCTCTCAAGAGCATATGCAGACTTTTGGTTACTTGACCTCTATGCTACCAATCGTGGAAGAACTCTACAAAGACAAAGCAGAGCAGAAAGAAGCTATGCAGACCTATACGGCTTTCTTCAACACAGAACCTCAGCTCGGAGCTTTGGTAGTGGGGATTACAGCTGGTTTGGAAGAAGCGCGTGCCAATGGAGACGCTGTTGACGGCGAAACTATCAATGGTATGCGTGCCGGTCTCATGGGACCTATCGCAGGTATCGGTGATTCATTGGTTGTCGGAACCCTAATCCCAGTTCTGCTGGGGATTGCCCTTGGCCTCTCAAAAGGCGGAAATCCTATCGGGGCTCTCTTCTACATCCTTGTATGGAATGTTCTCATCTATGGCGGTATGCGCTTTGCCTACTTCAAAGGCTATGAATTAGGGGACAAGGCGGTTGAATTCCTTGTAGGACCTAAAGGACAGGCGCTTCGTAAGGCAATCAGTGTCATTGGTGGTATGGTTATCGGGGCAGTTGCTGCAACTTGGGTATCTGTAACGACTTCATTAGAGCTGAAAAATGCTGATGGCGAAGCCTTCTTGAAGCTACAAGAAAAGATTGACGGTGTTTATCCAGGTCTCTTAACAGCTGGCTTTATCACCCTTTGCTGGTGGCTGATGGCCAAGAAAAAAGTATCACCAAACCTTGTTATGCTCCTCTTGGTTGTCATTGCTTTGATTGGTGTAGCACTGGGCATCTTTGATCCTCAACTGAAATACTAATTCCTACTCAAGTTTCAGACTGGCAGTAAGTCCGATATGCTACTAGTCTAGTATCAATTTGTTTGACTTAAATAAAGAATGGAGAAAATCATGACAGAACAAGAATTGATTCAAGGTTATGAAACAGAAATTCACTACCAGAAGCATATGATTGAAAATCTAGGACGCTGGTTTACTCTCTTCTTTGTCATTGCCAGTATCGGTCTTGTTCTGATTTACTTCTTTCATGAGACTAATCTATTAGCACTGATTGCAGGAATTGTCCTAGCCCTTCTGGGTGTCTTAGCCATGCTCTTGTTTGGTTATGGCATCTACAGAGGACGGCTCAATCTGCAAAAGGTGATCAATGATTTTGAAGCAAAACTAAAACTTGCAAGATAGACATTTAACCTAGAAAACATAATCCTAAGTGAGAAAATCACTTGGGATTTTTTTAATTCAAGAAAATAGTTCTTATGGAAACTTTTGTCTTGACATCTCTTTTCAAAGTGGTAAAATAGTTCTCATGAAAACTTATTTAGTTCTCAGGAGAACTAAATGCGATGGTTAGAAAGGAGTTAGTATGGATAAACCGATGTTGGTCTTTAAGCGTTTTGGTCACCAGATTCATTTGATGGTACAAAAGGAAGCCAAACATTGTGGCATTGAATTTATGGGTGGACCGCAAGGTCAGGTGGTGCGTTTTTTGGATAGCCGTGAAGAAAACCAAGACTTGGTCTTGATTAAAGATATCGAGCAGGAACTCAATATTACTAAGTCTGTTGCTAGTAATCTAGTCAAGCGTATGGTGCAAAATGGTTTGGTGGAATTGGAGGCGAGTCCTGTTGATAAGCGGGCTAAATTTGTTCGTCTGACGGACAAATCGCGTTCTCAAATGAAGCAGGTTAAGGCCTTCTTTGAACGCATTGATCAGAGTCTGCTAGATGGTGTTTCAAAGTCAGACTTGGCAATCTTTGAAAAGGTCCTCGGTCAGTTGCAAGAAAATGTTGAGAAGATAGGAGGAGAGAATGAAGAAATTAGCCAAACGAATTAGTAGAAAAGAATGGGGGATGATTTTACTAGCCATTCTCTTTACTTGTTTTTCGGTCTATCTAGAGTTGGAAGTGCCGACCTATATCTCGAAAATTACGGATTTGCTAGGTAGTCAAGGAACTAATTTAGATGAGTTGTGGCAGCCGGCAAGCATGATGGTGGGAATGTCCTTTCTTGCCTTCTTGTCCGTAGTTGCAGTTGGATTTTTTGCATCCCGAGTGGCGGCTTCTTATACTAGTAGGTTGAGAAGTGATATTTTTAACCGAGTTTTGGATTACTCGCAGACAGAGATTAAGAAATTCTCTATTCCCAGTCTCTTGACGCGTACTACCAATGACATTACTCAAGTTCAAATGTTGATTACCATGGGCTTGCAAGTGGTAACGCGTGGTCCGATTATGGCTATCTGGGCTATCGGGAAGATTTTAGGCCATTCAGAATACTGGCTCTGGGCCGTACTTGTGGCAGTGATTGTCAACGTCCTGATGACGACAGTTTTGATGACGCTAGCCTTTCCAAAACAGTCCTTGATTCAGGGGCTGACAGATAAACTGAACAGTATCACTCGTGAGAGTTTAACAGGTATTCGTGTCGTTCGCGCCTACAATGCAGAGGATTACCAAAATGAAAAATTTGCATCAGCAAATGATGAATTGACACGCTTGAATTTGTTTGTCAACCGTCTTATGGCTATTTTGAACCCTATCATGATGGGGATTTCAAGTGGTTTGAGTGTGGCGATTTACTGGATTGGGGCCTATGTGATTAACGACGCTGCTCCGATAGCGCGTCTGCCTCTCTTTAGTGACATGATTGTTTTCATGTCTTATGCCATGCAGGTTGTCATGGGCTTCCTTCTCATGGGAGCACTCTTCATCGTTCTTCCCCGAACTATGGTCTCTGCTAAGCGGATTAATCAAGTTTTAGATTTGCATTCTTCTATTCAAAACCCTGCTCAAGTGCAGCTGGCTGATGAAAACCTCAAAGGTCAGGTCGAATTTAAGGATGTGACCTTCCGCTATGCGGCAAATTCGGAGGCAGTTATCGAGCATGTTAGCTTTAGAGCAGAAGCTGGTCAAACAGTGGCCTTTATTGGGTCAACAGGTTCTGGTAAATCAACTCTGGTCAATCTGATTCCACGTTTCTATGACGTATCAGCAGGAGAAATTCTGGTGGACGGTGTCAATGTTCAAGACTATGCTCTAGAAGATTTGCGCAACAAGGTTGGCTATATTCCACAAAAAGCTGTTCTCTTTTCAGGTGATGTCAAAGACAATCTAGACTTTGGACAAAGTCAAGAAACACCACTTAGTGAGCAGGCTATGTGGCAAGCCTTGGAATTGGCCCAGTCTAAGAACTTTATCGAAGACAAGGAAGCTGGCTTGGAGTCAGAAGTAGCTCAAGGAGGAACCAACTTCTCAGGTGGACAAAGACAGCGTCTGGCCATTGCGCGTGCCTTGGCTCGGAAGCCAGAAATTCTCATCTTTGATGACTCCTTCTCAGCCTTGGATTACAAGACAGACCGTGTCCTACGCCAAGAGCTAGCAGAGAAAACAAAATCTATGACCAAGCTCATCGTCGCACAGCGTATTTCAACCATTATGGATGCAGATTTGATTTTGGTCTTGGATCAAGGTAAAGTCGTGGGACAAGGCACCCACAAGGAACTTCTAGCTAATAACGAAGTTTATCAAGAAATTGCCTATTCACAATTATCGAAGGAGGAATTGGAACATGGAAAATAAAAAAATGTCTCTCTGGAAACAGAGTAAACCCTATCTTGCAGCTCTCCAGTTTGCCCTTCTGATAGCCTTTCTAGCAACAATCCTATCTAATATCATTACTGTATATGGGCCAACCCGCATCAAGGAAATGACTAATATTATTGCTAGTGGTTTGGAAACAAGTGTGGATGTAGCGGCAGTTGCAGCTATTGGTAGTTTTTTGGCCGTGATTTATGTGATTGGACTTCTATCAAATTATTTGCAGGCCTTTCTGTTTACAACAGTCATTCAACGTTTTTCAGAGCGTTTGAGAACAGCCATTGCAGAGAAAATCAATAGCCTACCATTGGGATATTTTGATGGGCACTCTCAGGGGGATACTTTGTCTCGTGTAACCAATGACGTTGACACTGCAGCACAGTCCCTGAATCAAAGTCTGGGAACAGTTCTTTCATCTAGTTTACTGGTCGTGGCAGTCTTGGTAACCATGTTTGGGATGAACTGGATTTTAGCCTTGGTGACGGTTGTTTCAACCCTTATTGGTTTTGTTTTCGTGTCCGTCTTTATGGGCAAATCCCAGGGCTTCTTTAAGAGTCAGCAACAAGATTTGGCAGCTGTCAATGGCTATGTGGAGGAAATGTACTCTGGCCATAATGTGGTGACCAGTTATAATGCCATCGAAAGTACGAAAGAAGAATTTGCGACATTAAACCATCGTCTGTATGATAGTATCTGGAAATCTCAGTTTATTTCAGGGATTATGATGCCGATTATGATGTTTATTGGGAACTTTAGTTATGCCTTAGTGATTATCGTCGGTGCAGCCTTGGCTCTGAATGGGCAGATCAGTATCGGGATTATCGTGGCCTTTATGGCCTACGTTCGTATCTTTTCTCAGCCTCTTTCACAAATCGCCCAAGGGGTTACTAGTCTTCAGCAGGCTAGTGCAGCCATGGGACGTGTCTTCGAATTCCTAGCTGAAGAGGAAATGGAAGACGAATCCTATAAAGAAAGACAATTGAGCGATATGAAAGGTCAAGTAGTCTTTGATCGAGTCTCCTTTGGTTATACACCAGAGCGAACCATTATTCATGACTTTTCTGCGACCGCTCATGCAGGTCAAAAGGTTGCGATTGTCGGACCGACCGGAGCTGGTAAGACAACCATTGTCAATCTTTTGATGAAGTTCTATGAGATTGATAAGGGAAGTATCCGTATCGATGGTGTGGATACCAAGGATATGAAGCGTTCGGAAGTACATGATGCCTTTTCAATGGTCTTACAGGATACTTGGCTCTTTGAAGGTACTATCCGAGATAATCTCATCTATAACCAAGAGGGGATTAGTGATGAGCGCGTGATTGAAGCCAGTAAGGCTGTGGGGATTCACCACTTTATCATGACCCTGCCAGATGGTTATGATACAGTCTTGGACGACACGGTAACCTTGTCTGTCGGACAAAAACAACTCTTGACCATCGCTCGTGCTTTGCTGAAAGATGCACCACTCCTAATCCTAGATGAGGCGACTTCTTCTGTTGATACCCGTACAGAGGAATTGATTCAGAAAGCCATGGATCGTTTGATGGAGGGCAGAACTTCCTTTGTCATCGCCCACCGCTTGTCAACCATCCGTAATGCTGATCTGATTCTGGTTATGAAGGATGGCATTATCATCGAGCAAGGAAATCATGATGAGCTAATGGCGCAAGCTGGTTTTTACGCTGATCTCTACAACAGTCAGTTTACAGAAGACGAAGCAGAAGAATAAATCGAAAGAAGGCTTGACGGCCTTCTTTTTCTGCACTATACTAGAAGGCAAGTGCTTCCCTGCAAGCAATACTCTTCGAAAATCTCTTCAAACAGCGTCAGCTTCGCCTTGTCGTAGGTATGGTTACTGACTTTGTCAGTCCTATCCACAACCTCAAAGCAGTGCTTTGAGCAGTCTGCGGCTAGCTTCCTAGTTTGCTCTTGGATTTTCATTGAGTATAAAATTTGAGTAAGTGATGAGAAAATATATGAAAAATTATCAAGAATGGTATGACCACATTGCTGGTAACATTGGGAATAAGCCCTTTCTTCTGAGCTTGTTAAGAACTTTCAATCGGTTCATGACAGTAGTTATGCCTATAGTTTATCTAACCTTGTTAGCTGCCACATATTTCCAAGAAGGACTTGGGAAACAGGTCTGGATCTACTTGTTTGTTCCTGCGTCAGGTTTTGTGATTTTGTCCTTTCTTCGTAAGAAAATCAATGCCCCTAGGCCTTATGAGGAATGGGATATTAAACCCTTGCTTGACAGAGATAGTCCTGGTCAGTCTATGCCCAGTCGTCATGTCTTTTCAGCAACCATTATCTCCATGGCTTGCTTACATGCTAGTTTATCTGTAGGGGTTATCTTGTTGGTCTTGTCAGCCCTCCTCGGTCTTGTGCGAGTTTTAGGAGGCGTTCATTATCCCCAGGATGTTCTGATTGGCTATGCCTGTGGGCTCATCTGGGGAATTCTCTTCTTTATTTTTTAAAAAGCAAAGCAAGTGGGCTTGGCCTCGTAACCACTTACGGGTCAAAAGTGACCACTTGCTTTTTTGCCCTTGTAAAGTCTTCTGGGCTTTGGTATAGTAGATGCAGAAAGGAGATAGGATGAAGTTACGAATCGAGATTGACAGCAATTTAGAGGAAACTGAAATTGTCATCAAGGCGGCGGCTTTGACAGATGAGATTGCGGATTTACAGCGCCTCTTGCAAGAGTCCAAGTCTCCTAGGTTGATTTTTTACAAGGGGACGGGTGAATACTACTTAGACTTGTCAGAAATTCTCTTCTTTGAGACGGAAGGTAGCAAGATTTATGCCCATACCCATAAAGATGCCTACGAGGTTCGGTTTAAACTCTATGAGTTGGAGTCTATCCTGCCCCGTTATTTCAGTCGAGTATCCAAGTCGACCATTACTAATATTCGGCAAATCTATTCGGTGGACAAGTCCTTTTCAGGAACGGGCACCATTTCCTTTTATCAGACCCACAAGGAGGTTCATGTCTCACGACATTACCAATCCCTCCTAAAAGAAAATCTAAGAAACATGAGGTAAGAACATGAAAAAGAAAGCATTTGGTATTGTGTTGCTAGTATTGGCAGCTTTAGTATTATTGCAAGGAAATTTTGGAATCCCTTCTCTAGGAGGGCACATTTGGCCTTTGATTGGTATTGGATTTTTTACCTACCAATCAGTTGAGGCTTTGCTTCGTCGTCATCTGACTTCAGCAGTTTTTACAGCTCTAGTAGCAGTAATGATTGCTAACCACTTTTATGATATTTTACCGATTCCCAATCAATCACTGTTCTGGGCCAGTATTCTAATTGTTCTTGGAGTTAATTATTTGACTCACTCTAACAGAACATGGAATGGTAAGAAATGGTGGTATGACGGTGAAAAGACCATTCTGACAGACAAGGAAGTCGCTTTTGGAAGTGGGACTTTCTATAAACAAGATCAAGATCTTGTAGACGACCAAGTAGAAGTTGCTTTTGGAAATGCAAAAATCTACTATGACAATGCAGAGATGTTAGGTGATTTTGCAACTTTAAATATCGAAGTTGCTTTCGGAAATGCAACCGTCTATGTTCCACAACACTGGCGTGTCGATTTGAAAGTAGAAACATCCTTTGGTGCAGCCAAGGCAGATACTCCTCTATCCCCAACCAGCAAAACCTTGATTATTCGCGGTGAAGTGGCTTTTGGGAAGTTGGGGATTGTCTACGTTAAATAAAAAAATCTTCCAATTCCCTTGCAAAAATGAAGAAAGTGTGATAACATAGTACGGTATGTGGTGCTAGCACATCCGCTATATTAGATCTAATAGGAGGAAAACACAAATGGCTAAAGTATGTTACTTTACAGGTCGTAAGACTGTATCAGGAAACAACCGTTCACACGCGATGAACCAAACAAAACGTGCCGTAAAACCAAACCTTCAAAAAGTTACTGTTCTTATCGATGGTAAACCTAAAAAAGTTTGGGCTTCAGCTCGTGCTTTGAAATCAGGTAAAGTTGAACGCGTTTAATAATAAAAGTAAGGAGACCTTAGGGTCTTTTTTCTTTTACTGTAGATATAAAATCATTTGAAAAATAGAGTAAATATCCGCTGATACAGTATTCTGCTTTTACACTTGGGCTGAAATATGATAAAATAGAGTATCAACTAGTTGAGGTAAAAAGGATGACTGTAAAAATTAATACAAAAGATGGTCAAATCGAACTAACAGATGAAGTGATTGCAACCGTCGTAGGTGGAGCAGCAACTGAGATTTTTGGTGTGGTCGGTATGGCTAGTAAAAATGCCCTCAAAGATAATTTCCAAGCCCTTCTAGGTAAGGAAAATTATTCCAAAGGTGTCGTCGTAAAAGCGGCCGAAGATGGCAGTATTGCAGTTGATGTATATACCGTGTTGAGCTACGGAACAAAGATTAGCGAAGTGTCAAAAAACATTCAAGAGCGTGTTCGTTTTAGTTTGGAAAACCAACTTGGAATTACTGCTCAGACTGTAAATGTCTACATTCAAAATATCAAAGTTGTAGGAGAATAACCGTGTCAAAAATTACTACTAGCTTATTTCAAGAAATGGTGCAGGCTGCATCAACTCGCTTGAATAAGCAAGCTGAATATGTCAATTCATTAAACGTCTTTCCCGTTCCAGATGGAGATACTGGAACAAACATGGGAATGACCATTGAAAATGGTGCTAAAGAAGTTGCAGATAAGCCAGCTTCTACAGTTGGCGAGGTAGCGAGCATTCTTGCCAAAGGTCTTTTGATGGGTGCGCGTGGAAACTCAGGAGTTATTACGTCTCAGCTTTTCCGTGGATTTTCACAAGCCATCAAGGATAAAGACGAGTTAACAGGTCAAGACTTGGCCCTTGCCTTCCAATCAGGTGTGGAAGTTGCTTATAAGGCAGTGATGAAGCCAGTTGAAGGAACGATTTTGACAGTTTCTCGTGGGGCTGCTATCGGTGCTAAGAAAAAGGCTGAGCAGACAGATGATGCTGTTGAAGTCATGCGCGCAGCCTTGGAAGGTGCTAAAACAGCTCTAGCTAAAACGCCAGACATGCTTCCAGTATT
This sequence comes from Streptococcus pseudopneumoniae, assembly GCF_001076775.1. GTDB lineage: Bacteria > Bacillota > Bacilli > Lactobacillales > Streptococcaceae > Streptococcus > Streptococcus pseudopneumoniae_G. The sequence continues at coordinate 36,653 of NZ_JVGV01000005.1, read as the reverse complement.
GAAAGAAGTTGGCGTTGTGGACTCAGGTGGTCAAGGACTGGTCTTCATCTACGAAGGTTTCCTTTCAGCCCTTACTGGCGAATATATTGCATCTGAGGATTTTGTAGCGACTCCAGCCAACATGAGTGAAATGATCAATGCTGAACATCATAAGTCTGTAGCTGGTCATGTAGCGACTGAGGACATTACCTTTGGTTATTGTACTGAAATCATGGTAGCTCTTAAGCAAGGTCCAACCTATGCTAAAGATTTTGACTATGACGAGTTCCGTAACTACTTGAATGAACTTGGGGATTCTCTCCTCGTTGTTAACGATGATGAAATCGTCAAAGTTCATGTCCATACAGAAGATCCAGGACTTGTTATGCAAGAAGGTCTCAAATATGGTAGCTTGGTCAAGGTAAAAGTTGACAATATGCGTAACCAACACGAAGCACAGGTTGAGAAAGAAGTTGCTCAAGTTAGCAAGCCGGCTGAAGAAAAAGAGTATGCTTTGATTGCTGTGGTGGCTGGTAAAGGTCTAGCAGATATCTTCCGTTCTCAAGGTGTGGATTATGTTATCGAAGGCGGTCAAACTATGAACCCTTCAACAGAAGACTTTATCAAGGCCGTTGAACAGGTCAACGCTCGTAACATCATCTTCCTGCCAAACAACAAGAATATCTTCATGGCAGCTCAATCTGCAGCAGAAGTTTTGGAGCAACCAGCAGTAGTGGTAGAGGCTCGTACTCTTCCTCAAGGTTTGACAAGTCTTCTTGCCTTTGATCCAAGCAAGTCCATCGAAGAAAACCAAGAGCGTATGACTGCTGCTCTTAGCGATGTCATTAGTGGAAGCGTCACAACAGCCGTTCGTGATACAACCATTGATGGCTTAGAAATCCATGAAAACGATAATCTTGGTATGGTGGATGGGAAAATCCTCGTGTCAAACCCTGACATGCACCAAACCTTGACAGAAACATTGAAACATATGTTGGATGAAGACAGTGAAATCGTAACCTTCTATGTCGGTGAAGACGGAAGCGAAGAACTTGCCAATGAAATTGCCCAAGAAATCGCAGAAGAATTCGAAGACGTTGAAGTCGAAATCCACCAAGGCCAACAACCAGTTTACCCATACCTATTTAGTGTGGAATAAGATTAATGAAGAACTGAGAAATCAGTTCTTTTTTCTTTTTGAATAATGAAATCGGTATCTTTTTAATAAAAACAAAAATAACATTCATAAATAAACGTTAAAATAGAAAATTCAGAAAATTTCTTCTTTTCTCTTGAAAAATTTTGAAAAAATGGTATGATAGTAACAAGTTATTTTTTAGTGAAGAGAAAGGGGAACAATGGAGAAAATCAGTTTAGAATCTCCTAAGACGGGGTCGGACCTAGTTTTGGAAACACTTCGTGATTTAGGAATTGATACCATCTTTGGTTATCCTGGTGGTGCGGTCTTGCCTTTTTATGATGCGATATATAATTTTAAAGGCATTCGCCACATTCTAGGACGCCATGAGCAAGGTTGTTTGCATGAAGCTGAAGGTTATTCCAAATCAACTGGAAAGTTGGGTGTTGCCGTCGTCACTAGCGGACCAGGAGCAACAAATGCAATTACAGGGATTGCGGATGCTATGAGCGACAGTGTTCCCCTTTTGGTCTTTACAGGTCAGGTGGCGCGAGCAGGGATTGGGAAGGATGCCTTTCAGGAGGCAGACATCGTGGGAATTACCATGCCAATCACTAAGTACAATTACCAAGTTCGTGAGACAGCTGATATTCCTCGTATCATTACAGAAGCTGTTCATATAGCAACTACAGGACGTCCAGGGCCAGTTGTAATTGACCTACCTAAAGACGTATCTGCTTTAGAAACAGACTTCATTTATTCATCAGAAGTGAACCTACCAAGCTATCAGCCAACTCTTGAGCCGAATGATATGCAAATCAAGAAAATCTTGAAACAATTATCCAAGGCTAAAAAGCCAGTCTTGCTAGCTGGTGGTGGAATTAGTTATGCTGAAGCAGCTGCAGAATTAAATGAATTTGCAGAACGATATCAAATTCCAGTGGTAACCAGCCTTTTAGGGCAAGGTACGATTGCAACGAGTCATCCATTATTCCTTGGAATGGGAGGCATGCACGGATCATTTGCAGCTAATATTGCCATGACAGAAGCTGATTTTATGATTAGTATTGGTTGCCGTTTTGATGACCGCTTGACGGGGAATCCTAAGACCTTCGCTAAGAATGCTAAGGTTGCCCACATTGATATTGACCCTGCCGAGATTGGCAAGATTATCAGTGCAGATATTCCAGTAGTTGGAGATGCTAAGAAAGCCTTGCAAATGTTACTAGCAGAACCGACAGTTCATAACAATACTGAGAAATGGATTGAGAAAGTTACTAAAGACAAGAACCGTGTTCGTTCTTATGATAAGAAAGAACGTGTGGTTCAGCCGCAAGCTGTTATTGAACGCATCGGTGAGTTGACGAATGGAGATGCCATTGTGGTAACAGACGTAGGACAACACCAAATGTGGACAGCCCAGTATTATCCCTACCAAAATGAACGTCAGTTAGTGACTTCAGGTGGTTTGGGAACGATGGGATTTGGAATTCCAGCAGCAATTGGAGCTAAAATTGCTAACCCAGATAAGGAAGTAGTCTTGTTTGTTGGGGATGGTGGTTTCCAAATGACCAACCAAGAATTGGCTATTTTGAATATTTACAAAGTGCCAATCAAGGTGGTTATGCTGAACAATCACTCACTTGGAATGGTTCGCCAGTGGCAGGAATCCTTCTATGAAGGTAGAACATCAGAGTCAGTCTTTGATACCCTTCCTGATTTCCAATTGATGGCACAGGCTTATGGCATTAAAAACTATAAGTTTGATAATCCTGAGACCTTGGCTCAAGATCTTGAAGTCATCACTGAGGATATTCCTATGCTAATCGAGGTAGATATTTCTCGTAAGGAGCAGGTGTTACCGATGGTACCAGCTGGTAAGAGTAATCATGAGATGTTGGGGGTGAAGTTCCATGCGTAGAATGTTAACAGCAAAACTACAGAATCGATCAGGAGTCCTCAATCGCTTTACCGGTGTCCTGTCTCGTCGTCAGGTTAATATTGAAAGCATCTCTGTTGGAGCAACAGAAGATCCGAATGTATCGCGGATCACTATTATTATTGATGTTGCTTCACATGATGAGGTGGAGCAAATTATCAAACAGCTCAATCGTCAGATTGATGTGATTCGCATTCGTGATATTACAGACAAGCCTCATTTGGAGCGCGAGGTGATTTTGGTTAAGATGTCAGCGCCAGCTGAGAAGCGCGCTGAGATTCTAGCGATTATTCAACCTTTCCGTGCAACGGTGGTAGATGTAGCGCCAAGCTCGATTACCATTCAGATGACAGGAAATGCTGAAAAGAGTGAAGCTCTATTGCGAGTCATTCGACCATACGGTATTCGTAATATTGCTCGAACGGGAGCAACTGGATTTACCCGCGATTAAAAATCGACTTAAATTTGTTAAACCAGCCTAAAAGGCAATAAATAATAGAAAAGAGAGAAAAAACTATGGCAGTTCAAATGGAATACGAAAAAGATGTTAAAGTAGCAGCACTTGACGGTAAAAAAATTGCCGTTATCGGTTATGGTTCACAAGGACATGCGCATGCGCAAAACTTGCGTGATTCAGGTCGCGATGTCATCATCGGTGTACGTCCAGGTAAATCTTTTGATAAAGCAAAAGAAGATGGATTTGACACTTACACAGTAGCAGAAGCTACTAAATTGGCTGACGTTATCATGATTTTGGCACCAGACGAAATCCAACAAGAATTGTACGAAGCAGAAATCGCTCCAAACTTGGAAGCTGGAAATGCAGTTGGGTTTGCCCATGGCTTCAACATCCACTTTGAATTTATCAAAGTTCCTGCGGATGTAGATGTCTTTATGTGTGCTCCTAAAGGACCAGGACACTTGGTGCGTCGTACTTATGAAGAAGGATTTGGTGTTCCAGCTCTTTACGCAGTATACCAAGATGCAACAGGAAATGCTAAAAACATTGCTATGGACTGGTGTAAAGGTGTTGGAGCAGCTCGTGTAGGTCTTCTTGAAACAACATATAAAGAAGAAACTGAAGAAGATTTGTTTGGTGAACAAGCTGTACTTTGTGGTGGTTTGACTGCCCTTATCGAAGCAGGTTTCGAAGTCTTGACAGAAGCAGGTTACGCTCCAGAATTGGCTTACTTTGAAGTTCTTCACGAAATGAAATTGATCGTTGACTTGATCTACGAAGGTGGATTCAAGAAAATGCGTCAATCTATTTCAAACACTGCTGAATACGGTGACTATGTATCAGGTCCACGTGTAATCACTGAACAAGTTAAAGAAAATATGAAGGCTGTCTTGGCAGACATCCAAAATGGTAAATTTGCAAATGACTTTGTAAATGACTATAAAGCTGGACGTCCAAAATTGACTGCTTACCGTGAACAAGCAGCTAACCTTGAAATTGAAAAAGTTGGTGCAGAATTGCGTAAAGCAATGCCATTCGTTGGTAAAAACGACGATGATGCATTCAAAATCTATAACTAATTGATAGAAAGTAAGGTGAAGGCGAGTTGGGGGACTAACTCGCTTTTATAATCAATTCATCTCTTTTTAAAAGATGGATTACGATAAGTATGAGATAGTCTAGGAGAAAATGATGTTAAGTTCAAAAGATATAATCAAGGCTCATAAAGTCTTGAACGGTGTGGTTGTGAATACCCCACTGGATTACGACCATTATTTATCGGAGAAGTATGGCGCTAAGATTTATTTGAAAAAGGAAAATGCTCAACGTGTTCGTTCTTTTAAGATCCGTGGTGCCTATTATGCCATTTCGCAGCTCAGCAAGGAAGAGCGTGAGCGTGGGGTAGTCTGTGCCTCTGCGGGAAATCATGCGCAGGGAGTAGCCTATACCTGTAATGAAATGAAAATTCCTGCTACTATTTTTATGCCCATTACTACTCCGCAACAAAAAATTGGACAAGTTCGCTTTTTTGGTGGGGATTTTGTAACCATTAAACTAGTTGGGGATACCTTTGATGCCTCAGCCAAAGCAGCTCAAGAATTTACAGTTTCTGAAAATCGTACCTTTATTGATCCCTTTGATGATGCCCATGTTCAAGCGGGTCAAGGGACAGTTGCTTATGAGATTTTAGAAGAAGCTCGAAAAGAATCGATTGATTTTGATGCTATTTTGGTTCCTGTTGGCGGCGGTGGTCTCATTGCTGGGGTTTCTACCTATATCAAGGAAACAAGTCCAGAAATTGAAGTCATTGGGGTAGAGGCTAATGGAGCGCGTTCTATGAAGGCTGCCTTTGAAGCTGGTGGGCCTGTCAAACTCAAAGAAATTGACAAATTTGCGGATGGGATTGCTGTGCAAAAGGTAGGTCAGTTGACCTATGAAGCAACTCGTCAACATGTTCAAACCTTAGTAGGTGTCGATGAGGGATTGATTTCTGAAACCTTGATTGACCTCTACTCTAAGCAAGGGATTGTCGCAGAACCTGCTGGAGCTGCTAGTATCGCTTCTTTAGAGGTTTTGGCTGAATATATCAAGGGGAAAACCATTTGTTGTATCATTTCTGGAGGAAATAATGATATCAACCGTATGCCGGAAATGGAAGAGCGTGCCTTGATTTATGATGGGATCAAGCATTACTTTGTGGTTAATTTTCCACAGCGTCCGGGGGCTTTGCGTGAGTTTGTAAATGATATCTTGGGGCCAAATGATGATATCACACGTTTTGAGTATATCAAACGAGCTAGCAAGGGGACAGGCCCAGTATTGATTGGGATTGCCTTGGCAGATAAGCATGATTATGCAGGCTTGATTCGTCGAATGGAAGGTTTTGATCCAGCTTATATTAACTTAAATGGTAACGAAACGCTCTATAATATGCTTGTCTGAGGACTAATAAAAAAATATCATATTATTTGCACAATTGATGTATAGGTGCTATAATGAAGATGAAGAAAGGGGGCGATTCCTATGGACTTAGGAAATCGATTACGCTATTTCTATCATAACTCATTATAGTACCTATGTTTTTTTGATTCAGTTTATAGTAAGGGAGTAAAATTACTTGTTATATGTTAGGAGTTTTTTGAAATCTACTATTTTATATATAGCTAATCTGAAATTTAGCTAAATATAATAGGGATTAGAAAAAATAATCAATACTAATGAGAAGCCTTATACTGAGGTTACTGAGAAGAGTGACGGGATACTCGGAAGATGAAGACCGTAGAAAAATGAAACATAGAATACTACGGTTTCCTAGCTACTCGCTTTTTAATGGGTAGGAGAAATAAAAAGTAAACTTGATAAAGTAAATAAATAGTACAAGTTGACCAAATGATTGAATGCTGGTGCAGACATGAAAAAGTCTAAAAGGAGAAAAATACTCGTTAGAAATGGTTTAGAGCAGAAGATTATTTTGTCAAATTTTTTTGTTTTGCAGTGGAATAAATAATATGAAATAAGATTAGAATATGTCTAGATTATCGAGAATCAGCATCTGTCAAATATGAATATTATTACATAAATAAGATTTAATAATACAATTGTTTTAAAGAACTATAAAAATTGTTTTCGACAGTGAAAAACCTATATATTATAAGCTTTAATAAGATAGCAAGTAAAAATAAGGGCGTTTATTTTATTGAATATATGTTTTTTTATTGACAAAAAGCATAAAAGCGTATACAATTAAATATCGTAAATAAGAAAATAGGAGAAAGACATGGCTAAGTCAAACTTTGAAAAAGTAGAATCAGTTGTTGGCTGGGTTCGTGATAAGAAAATCACAGGCTACCGTATCTCTAAAGAAACGAATGCTCGTGAAATGTCTATCATTGCTCTAGCGCAGGGGCGTGCAAAAGTTAAAAATATTTCGTTTGAAACGGCTCTAGGTTTAATTGATTTCTATGATAAAAATCATGAAAAATTTGAAGATTAATCTTTGGATAATGGTGGATTCTTGAATAGGGTCTGCCTTTTCATTTTTTGGCTAGTAAAAAGACTGCACGGTTGATGCAGCCTTTTCTTTTTATTTGAGATAGCGTTGAAGGAATTCTTTTGTACGGTCTTCTTTAGGATTGGTGAAGAGGTCTTCTGGTTTGCCTTCTTCAGCAATCACACCCTTATCCATAAAGATAACACGGTGAGAGACGTCACGGGCGAATTCCATTTCGTGGGTTACGACAATCATAGTCAAGCCTTCCTGAGCCAGATCTTGCATGATTTTGAGGACTTCTCCAACCATTTCTGGATCGAGAGCTGATGTTGGTTCATCAAAGAGAATGGCGTCCGGATTCATTGAAAGGGCACGAGCGATGGCTACACGTTGTTTTTGACCACCTGAGAGTTGTTTTGGTTTGGCTTGCCAGTAGCGTTCTCCCATGCCGACCTTTTCTAGGTTTTCTTTGGCAATCTTTTCAGCTTCTGTACGTTCGCGTTTAAGGACAGTTGTCTGAGCGACAATTGTGTTTTCAAGTACGTTAAGATTTTCAAAGAGGTTAAAGGATTGGAACACCATCCCCAACTTTTCACGGTATTGCGTGAGGTCATAGCCTTTTTCGAGGACGTTTTGTCCATGATAAAGGATTTGTCCATCAGTTGGCGTTTCAAGGAGGTTAATGGAGCGTAGGAAGGTTGATTTTCCGCTTCCAGAGCTTCCGATGATAGAGATAACTTCTCCCTTGTGGACAGTGAGAGAAATGTCTTTTAGCACTTCGTTTTGTCCATAGGATTTTTTGAGGTGTTTAATTTCAAGGATTGCTTGTGGCATTATTTCAAATCCTCCGTTTGCATTTGGTTAGCACCTGTAGTATAGGTATCCATGTCCATGCGGCGTTCGATGAAGCGTAGGATACGTGTTACGGTGAAGGTGAGGACAAAGTAAATCACGGCGATGATTGTAAATGTCTGGAAGTATTGATAGGTTTGTGTTGCCACGGTATTTCCTGAGAAATAAAGTTCGACAACAGAGATAACGTTCAATACAGATGTATCTTTGATATTGATGACAAATTCATTACCAGTTGCTGGTAGGATGTTACGGACTACCTGAGGTAGGACAATCTTACGCATGGTTTGGTTATGAGTCATACCAAGAGCAGTCGCAGCTTCAAATTGTCCCTTGTCAACTGCCAGGATACCACCACGGACGATTTCAGTCATGTAGGCACCGGTATTGATTGAAACGATGAAGATAGCAGCTAGTGTACGGTCAAGGTTGATACCGAAAGCTTGGGCAGTTCCATAGTAGATAACCATCGATTGAACAATCATTGGTGTACCACGGAAAATTTCGATATAGACATTGAGAATCCAGCCGACTAGTTTTTGTAGGCCATAAATGGCTTTATTCTCAGATAGAGGAGCAGTACGGAAGACACCAATGGCAAGGCCGATAATGAGACCTATGATGGTTCCGACGATAGAGATTAAAAGAGTGATACCAGCACCACGTAAGAGTTGTTGCCAGTTTTCAGAAAGAATTTTAGCGACTTGGCTAAAGAAACTACTGCTAGTCTCTTCAGTTGTTGTAGCTTCGGCAGGTTGTTCCTTGATCATACGATCCATCAAGGCAACTTGGTCATCTTTTGAAATGGTTTCAATGCTGGCATTGATTTGGCTAATACGATTGTCATCTTTACGAAGTCCGATGGCAATCGCTGTATCTTCTTCTCCAGTTTTGAAACCAGGTTCTACTTGGACCATCTTAAACTTAGAGTTCGCAGCTTCAGCGGTCAGAGCTTCTGGGCGTTCAGAAACATAGGCATCGATGACACCAGCTTCAAGAGCTTGGCGCATTTGAGCGAAGTCTCCCATGGCTGTTTCTTTTTTAGCACCTGGTATTTGTGAGATCAAGTCATAAAGGTAAACACCTTGTTGAGAAGTGATTTTCGCACCATTAAAGTCATCCAAAGATTTGGCGTTTGCATAGGCAGAATCTTTTTTGACTAGTAGAACAGGTTCGCTAGTGTAGTAGCTGCTTGAAAAGGCAATTTCTTGTTTGCGTTCTGCAGTTGGACTCATACCTGCGATAATCATATCGATCTTACCAGAAGTAAGGGCAGGGACTAGACCTTCCCACTTGGTTTTAACAACCAAAGGTTCTTTACCTAAGTCCTTAGCGATTTTCTTGGCGATTTGAACATCGTATCCGTTGGCATACTGGTTGGTCCCATCGATTTTGACAGCTCCATTGCTATCATCGTCCTGAGTCCAGTTAAAGGGAGCATATGCTGCTTCCATCCCGATGCGTAAATATTCATCAGCTTGAGCAACATTGACAAGTCCCAGCATCAGCAAGAGACTTGTGAAAATAGATAAGTATATTTTTCTCATGATTTCTCCTATTTCTAATCTATTAAAAAATAACTGTCTCCTATTTTATCGAAAAAAACTCTATTTTTCAATATAGGTAAGCCCTTACTTATGAAAAAATGATATAATGATAACAAAGATAAAAAGGGGGCTTAGTTGATGAAAAAAACTTTTTTCTTACTGGTGTTAGGCTTGTTTTGCCTTCTGCCACTCTCTGTTTTTGCTATTGATTTCAAGATAAACTCTTATCAAGGAGATTTGTATATTCATGCAGATAATACGGCAGAATTTAGACAGAAGATAGTTTACCAGTTTGAGGAGGATTTTAAGGGCCAAATCGTGGGACTTGGACGTGCTGGCAAGATGCCTAGCGGATTTGACATTGATCCTCATCCAAAGGTTCAGACTGCGAAAAACGGTGCTGAACTAGCAGACGTTACTAGCGAAGTGATAGAAGGAGCAAATGGTTATACTGTTAAAGTTTATAATCCAGGTCAGGAAGGTGACACAGTTGAAGTTGACCTTATCTGGAACTTAAAGAATTTGCTTTTCCTTTATGATGATATCGCTGAATTAAATTGGCAACCTCTGACAGATAGTTCAGGAGCTATTGGAAAGTTTGAATTTCATGTAAGGGGAGACAAGGGGGCTGAAAAACTCTTTTTCCATACAGGGAAACTCTTTAGAGAGGGAACGGTTGAAAAGAGTAATCTTGATTATACTATCCGTTTAGACAATCTTCCGCCTAAGCGTGGAGTTGAATTGCATGCCTACTGGTCTCGAACTGATTTTGCTAGCGCTAGGGATCAGGGATTGAAAGGGAATCGTTTAGAAGAGTTTAATAAGATAGAAGACTCGATTGTTAAAGAAAAAGAGCAAAGTAAACAACTCGTTACTTGGGTCTTCCCTTCGCTACTTTCTATCTCCTTGTTATTGAGTATTTGCTTTTATTTTATTTATAGAAGAAAGACCACTCCTTCGGTCAAATATGTCAAAAATCATCGTATCTATGAACCACCAATGGAATTAGAGCCTATGGTTTTATCAGAGGCTGTCTACTCGACCTCCTTGGAGGAAGTGAGTCCCTTGGTCAAGGGAGCTGGAAAATTTACCTTTGATCAACTTATTCAAGCTACCTTACTAGATGTGATAGACCGTGGGAATGTCTCTATCATTTCAGAAGGAGATGCAGTTGGTTTGAGGCTAGTAAAAGAAGATGGTTTGTCAAGCTTTGAGAAAGACTGTCTAAATCTGGCTTTTTCAGGCAAAAAAGAAGAAACTCTTTCCAATTTGTTTGCGGATTACAAGGTATCTGATAGTCTTTATCGTAGAGCAAAAGTCTCTGATGAAAAACGGATTCAAGCAAGAGGGCTTCAACTCAAATCTTCTTTTGAAGAAGTATTGAACCAGATGCAAGAAGGAGTGAGAAATCGGGTTATCTTCTGGGGACTTCCAGATTATTATCGTCCTTTAACTGGTGGGGAAAAGGCCTTGCAATTAGGTATGGGTGTCTTGACTATCTTGCCCCTATTTATCGGATTTGGTTTGTTCTTGTACAGTTTAGACGTTTATGGCTATCTTTTCCTCCCCTTGCCTATACTTGGTTTTCTAGGTTTGGTTTTGGCTGTTTTCTATTATTGGAAGCTTCGATTAGATAATCGTGATGGTGTCCTAAATGAAGCAGGAGCAGAAGTATACTATCTCTGGACCAGTTTTGAAAATATGTTGCGTGAGATTGCACGATTGGATCAGGCTGAATTGGAAAGTATTGTGGTCTGGAATCGCCTCTTGGTCTATGCAACCTTATTTGGCTATGCGGACAAGGTCAGTCATTTGATGAAGGTTCATCATATTCAAGTGGAAAATCCAGATATCAATCTCTATGTAGCTTATGGCTGGCACAGTATGTTTTATCATTCAAGCGCGCAAATGAGCCATTATGCCAGCATCGCAAATACAGCAAGTACCTATTCCGTATCTTCTGGAAGTGGAAGTTCTGGCGGTGGCTTCTCTGGAGGCGGTGGCGGTGGAAGTATCGGCGCCTTTTAAAGAGAACTGCCATAGACTGAAAAAGTATGCTATAATGGAAGATAGAAAAAAGGAGTAATCTATGTATCTTATTGAAATTTTAAAATCTATCTTCTTCGGGATTGTTGAAGGAATTACGGAATGGTTGCCGATTTCCAGTACAGGTCACTTGATTTTGGCAGAGGAATTTATCCAATACCAAGATCAAAATGAAGCCTTTATGTCCATGTTTAATGTAGTGATTCAGCTTGGTGCGATTTTAGCAGTCATGGTCATTTACTTTAACAAGCTCAATCCTTTCAAGCCGACTAAGGACAAGCAGGAAGTTCGTAAGACTTGGAGACTGTGGTTGAAGGTCTTAGTTGCCACTTTGCCTTTACTTGCCGTCTTTAAATTTGATGATTGGTTTGATACCCACTTCCATAACATGGTTTCTGTTGCTCTTATGTTGATTATCTATGGAATTGCCTTTATCTATTTGGAAAAGCGCAATAAAGCTCGTGCTATCGAACCAAGTGTAACAGAGTTGGACAAGCTTCCTTATACGACAGCCTTCTATATCGGACTCTTCCAAGTTCTTGCCCTTTTACCAGGAACTAGCCGTTCTGGAGCCACAATCGTCGGTGGTTTGTTGAATGGAACCAGTCGTTCTGTTGTGACAGAATTTACCTTCTATCTTGGAATTCCTGTTATGTTTGGAGCCAGTGCCTTAAAGATTTTCAAATTTATAAAAGCAGGACAGCTCTTGAGTTTTGGGCAATTGTTCTTGCTCTTGGTTGCGATGGGAGTCGCTTTTGCAGTCAGCATGGTGGCTATTCGCTTTTTGACCAGCTATGTGAAAAAACACGACTTTACCCTTTTCGGTAAATACCGTATCGTGCTTGGTAGTGTTTTGTTACTTTATAGCTTTGTCCGTTTATTTGTATAAGAAAAACCTTGAAGGGTCTGCTCTTCAAGGTTTTAAAATCCAGTCACGGTAATCCCCAACAGGCGTACACCTCTTTCTTTCTCGCTTAATTCTTCATAGAGTTGCAGGGCTATTTGGCTTATCTGACTAGCGTCCTGTGTTTTTTGAGCCAGACTTTTTCGTTTAGTGAGAGTTGAAAAGTCCTCGTAGCGGATTTTCAAAATGACAATTTTTCCAGCTTTTTCTTGCTGATTGAGATTGAGAGCGACTCTTTCTGATAGAAGAGTCAGCTCTTTTTTAATATCTTCCTCGGCACGGAGAATCTTTCCATAGGTTTTCTCCTTTCCGATTGATTTACGGATACGATTGGATTTGACTGGGGAATTGTGGATACCTCGAGCCTTTCGATAAAGGTCATAGCCCAGTCTGCCAAAGCGGTCTATTAGGGTCACTTCAGGAACTTCAAGTAGATCAGCGCCAGTAAAAACACCCATTTGATGAAGCCGTTCCACCGTCTTTTTTCCTACTCCATGAAACTTGGCAATATTCATTTGTTTGAGAAAATCCTCAGCCTGGTTAGGTAGAATCACTGTCAGACCATGTGGTTTTTGATAATCGCTAGCCATTTTAGCTAAGAATTTGTTATAAGAAACGCCTGCGGAAGCGGTTAGATGGAGTTCTTGCCATATATCTTTTTGAATGAGGCGAGCAATTTTGACAGCTGACTTGATACCGAGATTATTTTCTGTTACATCCAAATAGGCTTCGTCAATACTCATAGGTTCAATCAAATCTGTATAGCGCTTAAAAATAGCTCGAATCTGGAGTCCCACAGCCTTGTATTTTTCATAATTTCCTGAGATGAAGACGGCTTGGGGACAACGCTCATAGGCTTCCTTAGAGCTCATGGCTGAATGGACACCAAAAGCGCGCGCCTCATAGCTACAAGTGGAAACGACACCACGTCCACCTGTTTGCCGAGGGTCACTGCCGATAATGACAGGTTTTCCTCTGAGTTTAGGATTATCTCTGATTTCCACCGCAGCAAAAAAGGCATCCATGTCAATATGGATGATTTTTCTTGACAAATCATTTAATAAGGGGAAAATCAACATGCCTAGCACCTTTTTACTGCTTATTTTCTCTTATTATACCCTTTTTTCTGAAAAAAAGAAAAAAGGACTTTGTTTTTTCAAAAATATAATACAGTTTGGAACAAAATATAGACTGTTTTAGAAAAGAAAGTGTAAAAATAAGGGTTTTCTACTTGTTGAAATCGGTTACTGTGTGTTATACTTGTCTCATGAATGTAACAGATGGTTGTTACTAGAAAGAAAAAAGAGGACATTAACATGGTTGTTAAGACAGTTGTTGAAGCACAAGATATTTTTGACAAAGCTTGGGAAGGCTTCAAAGGCGTAGATTGGAAAGAAAAAGCAAGTGTATCACGCTTCGTACAAGCTAACTACACACCTTATGATGGAGACGAAAGCTTCCTTGCAGGACCAACAGAACGTTCACTTCACATCAAAAAAATTGTAGAAGAAACTAAGGCTCACTACGAAGAAACTCGTTTCCCAATGGACACTCGTCCAACATCTATTGCTGACATTCCAGCAGGATTTATCGATAAAGAAAACGAAGTTATCTTCGGTATCCAAAACGATGAACTCTTCAAATTGAACTTCATGCCAAAAGGTGGTATCCGTATGGCTGAAACTACTTTGAAAGAAAATGGATACGAACCAGATCCAGCTGTTCACGAAATCTTTACTAAATACGTAACAACAGTTAACGACGGTATCTTCCGTGCCTACACTTCAAACATTCGTCGCGCTCGTCACGCTCACACTGTAACTGGTCTTCCAGATGCATACTCACGCGGACGTATCATCGGTGTTTACGCACGTCTTGCTCTTTACGGTGCAGACTACTTGATGCAAGAAAAAGTAAACGACTGGAATGCAATCGAAGAGATCGATGAAGAAACAATCCGTCTTCGTGAAGAAATCAACCTTCAATACCAAGCATTGCAACAAGTTGTTCGCTTGGGTGACCTTTACGGAGTTGATGTTCGCAAACCAGCGATGAACGTTAAAGAAGCTATCCAATGGGTTAACATCGCCTTCATGTCTGTCTGCCGTGTTATCAACGGTGCTGCTACATCTCTAGGTCGTGTGCCAATCGTATTGGACATCTTTGCAGAACGTGACCTTGCTCGTGGTACATTTACTGAATCAGAAATCCAAGAATTCGTTGATGATTTCGTTATGAAACTTCGTACAGTTAAATTTGCTCGTACAAAAGCTTACGACCAATTGTACTCAGGTGACCCAACCTTCATCACAACTTCTATGGCTGGTATGGGTAACGACGGTCGTCACCGTGTTACTAAGATGGACTACCGTTTCTTGAACACTCTTGACAACATCGGTAACTCACCAGAACCAAACTTGACAGTTCTTTGGACTGACAAATTGCCATACAACTTCCGTCGCTACTGTATGCACATGAGCCACAAACACTCTTCTATCCAATACGAAGGTGTAACAACAATGGCTAAAGACGGATATGGTGAAATGAGCTGTATCTCATGCTGTGTGTCTCCACTTGACCCAGAAAATGAAGAACAACGCCACAACATCCAGTACTTCGGTGCGCGTGTAAACGTATTGAAAGCTCTTCTTACTGGTTTGAACGGTGGTTACGACGATGTTCACAAAGACTACAAAGTATTTGACATCGAACCAATCCGTGACGAAGTTCTTGAATTTGAATCAGTTAAAGCTAACTTTGAAAAATCTCTTGACTGGTTGACTGACACTTACGTAGATGCTTTGAACATCATCCACTACATGACTGATAAGTACAACTACGAAGCTGTTCAAATGGCCTTCTTGCCAACTAAACAACGTGCTAACATGGGATTCGGTATCTGTGGATTTGCCAACACTGTTGATACATTGTCAGCTATCAAATACGCTACAGTTAAACCAATCCGTGATGAAAATGGCTACATCTACGATTACGAAACAATCGGTGAATACCCACGTTGGGGTGAAGATGATCCACGTTCAAACGAATTGGCAGAATGGTTGATCGAAGCTTACACAACTCGTCTACGTAGCCACAAACTTTACAAAGACGCAGAAGCTACAGTTTCACTTTTGACTATCACATCTAACGTTGCTTACTCTAAACAAACTGGTAACTCACCAGTTCACAAAGGTGTATACCTCAACGAAGATGGTTCTGTGAACTTGTCTAAACTTGAATTCTTCTCACCAGGTGCTAACCCATCTAACAAAGCTAAAGGTGGATGGTTGCAAAACTTGAACTCACTTTCTAGCCTTGACTTTAGTTATGCAGCTGATGGTATCTCATTGACTACACAAGTTTCACCTCGTGCTCTTGGTAAGACTCGTGATGAACAAGTTGACAACTTGGTAACAATCCTTGATGGTTACTTCGAAAACGGTGGACAACACGTTAACTTGAACGTTATGGACTTGAACGATGTTTACGAAAAGATTATGTCAGGAGAAGACGTTATCGTACGTATCTCTGGATACTGTGTAAACACTAAATACCTCACTCCAGAACAAAAAACTGAATTGACACAACGTGTCTTCCACGAAGTTCTTTCAATGGATGATGCCTTGGATGCGTTGAGCTAATCAAGTTCTTGAATAATGAAATAAGGAACCCTCGGTCAGTCGACTGAGGGTTGTTTTTTGGGATCTTAAATTCCTTAAGTCAGGTACTGAAATGTCTGACCGGGATTCAAAGATACTTGTTGAGTTGCGGGAGGTATTTGATACTCAATGAAAATCAAAGAGCAAACTAGGAAGCTAGCCGCAGGTTACTCAAAGCACCGCTTTGAGGTTGTAGATAAGACTGACAAAGTCAGTCACACATATACGGCAAGGCGAAGCTGACGTGGTTTGAATTTTATTTTCGAAGAGTATGAAAATAAAAACACCACACTTTGTAAGATACAAGGTGTGGTTGTATTTTATCTCTTAGACCAAGTTCTCTTCATAAAGAGAAGGAGGATTGGGTAAATCTCCAAGCGGCCTGCAATCATTGCAAAGGAGAGGAGAATTTTTGAGATAGGACTAAAGATTGAGAAACTAGAAGTGGTTCCTAGGATAGGTCCGATGTTATTGAAACAGCTAAAGACAGCACTGGTTACAACCAGAAAATCATTGCTATCTAGGCTGACAATAAAGATAAGGGATAGCAAAATCATAGAATAGATGACAAAGTACTTGAGAATCTTATGTTGGGTATCTTTGTCAATTACCGTTTTATTAACATGGAGGGTCAAAACACGGTGGGGCGATAGGATTGACAAAATTTGGTTTTTGGCAATTTTTGAAAGGATGAGACCTCGAATAACCTTGAGTCCACCTGCGGTTGAACCAGCAGAACCACCGATTCCCATGAGGAAGAGGAGGATAAACTGGGAGAAGAGGGGCCAATTGGTAATGTCTCCATATCCAAAACCAGTCGTCGTAATAATATTGGAAACCTGGAAGAAGGCCATTTCAAAGCTCTTGGAAAATCCTGGGTAGAGATAGAGGGTATTAAGGCTAATCAAGCCTGTAGAAACCAGAACAATGACCAAGTAAGCTCGAAGTTCTTCATCTCCAAAGAAGGCCTTGACGCGACGGAGCATAAGGTAGTAGTAGAGATTGAAATTTACCCCAAAAACCAAAACTCCGATACTAACCAGATAGGTAATCAGTGAGCTACCATAGTGGGCAATCCCGTCGTTATAGACTGTAAAACCTCCTGTACCCGCAGTACCCATAGCGATGATAAAACTATCAAATAGGGGCATACCAGCCAGATAATAGATGATGACAAAGAGGGAGAAGAGAGCTAGATAAAGGAGATAGAGAATCTGGGCAGTATTTTTGAGTTTGGATACAACCTTGCCAAAAACAGGGCCAGGAACCTCAGCCTTCATCACCTCTAGGTGGCTATTCTTGGCATTATCCATAATAGCAAGCGCAAAAACAAGCACCCCCATCCCTCCAATCAAGTGGGTAAAACTTCGCCAGAAGAGGAGGGAACGACTGAGAACTGAAACGTCATTCAGAATAGTTGCTCCAGTAGTTGTAAAGCCAGAACTGATCTCAAAAAAGGCATCGATAACGCTGGGAATTTGCCTAGCAAAAACAAAGGGGAGACCACCAAAGAAGGACCAAAGGATCCAACAGAGGGCAACAATCAAGACTCCCTCCTTGGCATAAATCCGTTGATTTTTTGGCTTTTGTAAAATTCCTGAACCGCCTAGTAATACGAGAATCCCAATTGTTGTAAAGAGAGCTGTAAAGACTTGGCTCGATTCACGGTAGTAGACAGCGACAGACACAGGAACCAAAAGAAGAACAGCTTCAATCAAAAGTAATTTTGAAAGGAGGTAACGAATCATACTTTTATTCATTTCTTACCTCGCGATCAAGTCATAAATCTTAGTGATGTTTGGCAACAAAGTTGTTACTAGGAGCTTGTCTCCAACTTCCAACATATCCTCTCCAGTAGGGAAAATAGTCTTGCCCTTTCGAATGATAGCTGCAATAAGAACCCCTTTTTTCAGTTTGAGTTGAGAAAGAGGTTTGGCAGTCATTTTATTGGCTTCCTTGATATGGAATTGCAGGGTTTCGATTTGGCCATTGGCTAGATGGTGCATGGCCTGAAGGTCTGAATACTGGGCATTAACCCGACCACGAATAAAGTGCATGATTGTATCTACAGCGATGCTTTTAGGGGTGATGATACTTGAAAAATCAGGCGCATTGATGATCTCGAGGAGACTGGTACGATTGACCTTAGTAATATTTTTCTGTACACCTACCCTGTCAAGGAACATAGAAGTAATCAGATTTTCCTCATCGACTCCTGTTAGAGTTGCAACGGCATCATAGTTTTGAGCACTTTCTTCCAGCAGGATATCTTTTGCGGTACCATCTCCTTGAACGATATAGAGATTTGGGAATTTTTCGCTAAAGAAGCTGGCGATTTCAGGATTGATTTCAATAACCTTGGTATCGATACGACTGTCTTTGAGGATACCTAGTAGATAATAGGCAATTCTACCAGCTCCAACAATAAGAAGACTCTTCACGGCACGAGATTTGAAATAATTATGGAAGAGCATCATGTCAACACGGTTACCAGTGACAAAGATTCTATCTTTATCCTGTATGGTCATGTCACCGCTTGGAATGATAATTTGATGATCCCTCTCTATCGCACAGACAATGACATTGCCAAATTTTTTCCGAAAATCAGAAATGGGCATTTGGCAAAGACCACTGGAGGATTTAACAGTGAATTCCATCAAGCTGACCCGTCCACCAAAGAAACGTTCGACAGATAGGGCGTTGGGGAAGTCAATGATATTGGCAATAGCGCGGGCAGCCAAGAGCTCAGGGTTAACGATAAGAGAAAAACCGAGAATATTCTTTTCCTTGAAATAAGAGTTAGAATATTCAGGGTTCCGCACCCGAACGATGGTCTCTTTAGCTCCCATTTTTTTTGCTAGAACGGCTGCAATCATGTTCACTTCATCGTATTCAGTCAGAGCGATAAAGATATCACAATCCTGGACACTGGCTTGCTCAAGGATGGTAAAATCGGCCCCGTTACCAAGGATACCCATGATATCAAAGCGATTGACAATATGATTGAGGACAGCTTCGTCTTGCTCAATCAGCAAAACATCATGCTTTTCTGCAACCAAGGAGCGACAGAGGGCAGAACCAACTTTTCCCCCTCCGACAAGGATAATTTTCATAATAAAACCTACTTCTTCATTATGTAACTATCATACCTTTTTTCAAGAAAAAATGCACCTACTAGCTAATCACCAGAGTTTTTAGTAGGAAATTTGCTATAAGGTAAAACTATACCCTAATCAATTGAAATAGCTATTAGCACCTTTCTCTGAAATATGGTATGATAAAGGATATACAAGGAGATAAAATGAATAATAATTTACTGGTATTACAATCAGACTTTGGTCTGGTTGATGGTGCGGTATCGGCTATGATTGGAGTGGCTTTAGAAGAGTCTCCAACCTTAAAAATCCATCACTTGACGCACGATATCACGCCTTATAATATTTTTGAGGGGAGCTATCGTCTCTTTCAGACGGTGGATTACTGGCCTGAGGGAACGACATTTGTATCGGTGGTCGATCCAGGTGTCGGCTCGAAACGTAAGAGTGTGGTTGCCAAGACTGCAAAAAATCAATACATTGTCACGCCAGATAATGGGACGCTTTCTTTTATCAAGAAACATGTTGGCATTGTAGCTATTCGTGAGATTTCTGAAGTGGCCAATAGACGTCAAAATACAGAGCATTCTTATACCTTCCACGGTCGTGATGTCTATGCCTATACTGGTGCTAAACTGGCCAGTGGTCACATTTCTTTTGAGGAAGTGGGACCAGAGCTCAGTGTGGATCAGATTGTGGAGCTTCCAGTCGTAGAGACCATCATAGAAGATCATCTGGTGAAGGGAGCTATTGATATTCTGGATGTGCGTTTTGGCTCGCTCTGGACCTCTATCACACGAGAAGAGTTTTACAAGCTGGGACCAGCATTCGGTGACCGTTTTGAAGTGACTATCTATCATGCTGATATGCTGGTCTATCAAAATCAGGTTGTTTATGGCAAATCATTTGCAGATGTGAGAATTGGGCAACCCATCCTTTACATCAACTCTCTCTATCGTTTAGGTCTGGCTATCAACCAAGGTTCCTTTGCCAAGGCCTATAATGTGGGTGTCGGTTCATCTTGGACCATTGAAATAAAGAAAATAGAATCATAAAATAGGAGAATATAGATGAAAAATCAATCAATTAAACAAGTTGTTGCTATCGGTGTTGGAGCTGCGCTCTTTGTTGTCATCGGGATGATCAGCATTCCGACACCCGTTCCAAATACAAGCATCCAGCTTCAGTATGCGGTACAGAGCCTCTTATCTATCATTTTTGGCCCTCTAGTGGGATTACTTGTTGGTTTAATTGGTCATGCAGTGAAGGACTCTCTTGCTGGCTACGGTCTTTGGTGGACTTGGATTATTGCTAGTGGTCTCTTTGGTCTAGCCGTCGGACTCTTTAGAAAATACATTCGAGTAACACAGGGTGTTTTTGAGTTGAAGGATATTGTCTTCTTTAACCTCATTCAGATTGTTGCAAATGCTCTTGTTTGGGGTGTCTTGGCACCACTTGGAGATGTTGTGATTTATCAAGAAGCGGCAGAAAAAGTATTTGCCCAAGGGATTGTTGCGGGAATTGCTAATGCTGTAACTGTAGCTATCGCAGGGACCCTTCTCTTGCTAGCTTATTCACGTACGCAGACTCGTTCAGGAAGTTTGAAAAAGGATTAACATAAAGGAAAAGGCTGGGCAACCGGTCTTTTTCGATGTTTATAGACTAGTCGGGTAAGCAATTTAGGCTAGGAATCTTGTTGGCGCTAAGTTTTTAATAGAAGAGTCTGCAAGAAGGGTTCGATTTATGATAAAATAGAAGTCTAAGAAGCGAATGAAGAGAGTAAGATGAAAGAAGCTATAATTGAGTGGAAGGATTTCTCTTTCCAGTATGAAACGCAACAAGAACCGACCTTGCAAGGAGTGGACTTAACCATTTATAAGGGAGAGAAAGTCTTAATTGTTGGGCCATCTGGGTCAGGTAAGTCTACCTTGGGTCAGTGTTTGAATGGGATTATTCCAAATATTTACAAGGGTCAGACATCTGGAGAATTTTTGATCAGGGGGCAAGCAGCATTTGATATGAGCATCTACGATAAATCTCATCTGGTCAGTACAGTTTTGCAGGATACAGATGGGCAGTTTATCGGCTTGTCCGTGGCAGAGGACTTAGCTTTTGCGCTAGAAAATGATGTAACAAGTCTAGAAGAGATGAAAAGTCGTGTTCATAAATGGGCTGAAAAGCTGGACCTTATTTCTTTACTGCCGCAGCGTCCTCAGGATTTGTCAGGTGGACAAAAGCAGCGAGTTAGTCTGGCTGGTGTTTTGATTGATGAAAGTCCGATTCTCTTGTTTGATGAGCCACTCGCCAATCTGGATCCCAAGTCAGGTCAGGATATTATCGAATTGATTGATCAGATTCATAAGGAAGAGGGGACGACGACCCTTATTATCGAACACCGTTTGGAGGATGTTCTGCATCGCCCTGTGGATCGGATTGTCTTGATCAATGATGGTCATATCCTCTTTAATGGGAGCCCTGATCAGTTACTAGCGACTGATTTATTGGCACAAAATGGGATTCGAGAACCCCTTTATCTCACCACTCTCCGTCAATTGGGTGTGGATTTAGTTAAGGAAGAACAATTAGCAGATCTGGATAACTTGTCCATCTCAAAAGGTCAGGTTCAGTTACAGACGGAATTGGCAAAAGAAACCCCAGATTTACAGTCACTCTTTAGACTAGAGGATGTGTCTTTTTCTTATGATGATAGACCGATTTTAAAATCCATTTATCTGGATATTAAAAAGGGCGAAAAGATTGCCATTGTCGGAAAAAATGGAGCAGGGAAATCAACTCTAGCCAAGGCTCTAAGTGCTTTTATTCAGACTGAAGGCCGCTATCTTTGGGAAGAGCAGGATATCAAAGGAGATTCTGTTGCAGAGCGGGCGGAACGAGTAGGCTATGTGCTGCAAAATCCTAATCAAATGATTTCAACCAATATGATTTTTGATGAGGTGGCTCTGGGACTTCGTTTGCGAGGTGTGGACGAGCAGGAAATTGAAACGAGAGTCTATGAAACCTTGAAAATCTGTGGTCTCTATGAATTCCGTAATTGGCCCATTTCTGCCCTTTCGTTTGGACAGAAAAAACGTGTGACTATTGCATCGATTTTGGTTTTAGGAGCTGAAATTATCCTCTTAGATGAACCGACAGCAGGTCAAGACCAGAAGAACTATACTGAGATTATGGAATTTCTCGAAGAGTTGCATCAAAAAGGTCATACCATTGTCATGATTACGCATGATATGCAATTGATGCTGGATTATTCAGACCGGGCCCTTGTCATGGTGGATGGGGAACTGATTGCCGATACTGATCCAGCTAGTCTTTTGAGCAATCCTGAGTTGTTAGTAAAAGCCAATCTAAAAGAAACCTCTATCTTTAACTTGGCCAAGAAACTAGACGTGGATCCACTTGCTTTAACGGCATTTTACAAAGAAAGGAGAGAAGGATGCAAGCTAAATTAATTGGTTACCAGCATAGAGATACTGTGATTCATCGCTTGTCAGGAGCTGGAAAACTTCTCTTTTTCATCCTTGTGTCATTGGCGGCCATGATTAGCTATGATACCAGACTGCTTGTTCTGATTGCCATCTTTTCGGTCTTTCTCCTCTATTTGTCAGAAATCCGCTTTAAAGATGTTTCCTTTGTGGCAGTTTTTGCGACTGTCTTTGCTATTTTAAATGTCTTGATGGTCTATCTCTTTTCTCCCGAATATGGGGTTGGACTTTACGGAGAGAGAAGTGTAATTTGGCAGGGAATCGGTGCCTACACTCTGACCAGTCAAGAGCTCTTTTATCTGCTAAATCTGGCCATTAAGTACCTTTGCACCATTCCTCTGGCTATTATCTTTTTGATGACAACTCATCCTAGTCAGTTTGCTTCTAGTTTAAATCAAATCGGTGTGCCTTACAAGATTGCCTATTCTGTCAGTCTGACCTTGCGCTATATTCCAGATTTGCAGGAAGAATTCTTTACTATCAAGATGTCTCAGGAAGCGCGTGGGATGGAATTATCCAAGAAAGCTTCTCTCATGCAACGAATCAAAGGCAATTTGCGCATTATTACTCCTCTGATTTTCAGCTCACTAGAACGCATTGACACCATCGCGACCGCCATGGAGCTTCGTCGCTTTGGAAAAGAGAAAAAGCGGACTTGGTATAGTTACCAAGCCTTGAAAAAAGGAGACTATCTTACCTTGCTCTTGGCAGCCTTGTTTTTAGTAGCTAGTTTACTACTTGTCTTGCAGAATCAGGGACGATTTTACAACCCTTGGAAATAGTATTGTCAAAGTTTTCATTAGAGAAGTAAAGAGAAATTATTCTATAACTTTTTATTGATAGATTGTATGAGAAATAAAGTTAATAATTGTATACTTGAAACTTTTTGACAAAACATGAATTAGTTTGTATATTTTATAGTAGAATTTACACTACAAAATCAAAGTTATTCAAATATAATCATTTTCAACTAAGTTCAGTGTCATAATGTAGAGACGATATAAAATAGTAAAAGTACTTAATTTAAATCGTGTTAATTTCACTTTGTGTAAACATGAGAAAATTTGAATGTAGATAATGATGGGAGAGGATTTGTAATGATCAGTTTAGAGCTGTTGTCTGAAGAAAATAGTTTAGACGTCTATTCTTTTGAAAAAGAAAATCGAGAGTATTTTGAACGAAATTTATCTCCTAGACCAGCTAACTATTTTGAGTCAGAAGTTTTTAAAGAAATTACGAGGGAATTGTTAAGGGAACAAGAGAATCATGATGTCTACATGCATCTTATTAGAGATGCACAAGGAGTTATGGTCGGAAGAATCAATTTGAGTGTTTTAGAGAATAATCGAAAAACAGCAGAGCTTGGGTATAGGATTGGGGAAAATGTTAGCAATTTAGGTTATGCCAGCGAAGCGGTTAAACTCGTTTTAGAAAAAGCCTTCACGACTTATGGTTTCAATAGAATCATTGCAGGAACGGCAACAGGTAATCTAGCCTCTCAGAGGGTGCTTTTAAAAAATGGCTTCATCTTTAGTAGGGTTATAGAAAATGACTTACAAATTCATAATGAGTGGCTTCATACAGCAGTATTTGAAATAACGAGGTCATAATATCATCATTCCCAGTCCACAGATAGGTATAAAAGAGTAAGCAATTTTTGCAGATATTTAAGAATTTTCTCCTAGAAACCCCAAGAAATAGCTTGAAAAAATTGAAAAAATCAAGTCGTTTCTATTGACAATGATTCTGAAAGTGTTATACTAAGAAAGTAGTTTCGCTGATTTACTTCAAACCTGTTGTGAGGTAAGTTAACGATGCCTTAACCACGCTGTTTGCTGAGCTTGACTCCGGGCAGTGTGGCTATTTTTTTGCAATGGTGAAAGGAAGCAAGTCATGACAAATCACATTGTATTATTTGAACCACAAATTCCACAAAATACAGGCAATATCGCGCGTACTTGCGCTGCGACCAATTCTCCCCTCCACATCATCAAGCCAATGGGCTTTCCTATTGACGACCGCAAGATGAAGCGAGCTGGATTGGATTATTGGGATAAGCTAGAAATTTATTTTTACGAGAGTTTGGAGGATTTCATGTCTCAGATGAAGGGCAAACTTTATCTGATTTCTAAATTTGCTGAGAAAGTGTATTCTGATGTGGATTTATCGACTAACGAAGACCATTATTTTCTATTTGGACGTGAAGACAAGGGCTTGCCTGAGGACTTTATGCGAGAACATCCTGAGAAAGCTCTCCGTATTCCTATGAATGATGAACATGTCCGCAGTCTCAATGTGTCTAATACCGTCTGCATGATTGTCTATGAGGCTCTCCGCCAGCAGAACTTTGCAGGTCTTGAGCTTGTTCATACCTATGAAGTGGATAAATTGAAATAAAAAATGAAAATGAAAATGAACAAAATGCTTGCGCTTGCAAGCGTTTTTTGTTATGATAAAAGAGTCTTCAGGGCAGGGTGTGATTCCCGACCGGCGGTAAATTTGACGATCTATTTTAGCTTTCTCGTCGTTGTCTTGTCTCGATATACTTTAAGTATTATCTTCGACTGCGACGCCTAGATAAATCTAAAATATCTTAGTTAAATAAGTCCGCGAGCGCAAGCTGATGTGGTGAGATTCCACAACCGACAGTATAGTCTGGATGGGAGAAGACGAAAGAATAGCTTTGTCTGTTCTGATAGATTTATAGCTAAATTGTAACCGTTTGCTCAATAGAGTGCGAGGGAACTTTTGGGGTATAAAAAGTGAGAATAGATAGGGGAATCCTTTCTAACTTCTTCTGATTTTATAGAAAATTGGAGGAACCTGTTATGACAAACACACGTCGACTTTCGACCATTGCGATTCTATCAGCCATCTCATTTGTGCTGATGTACTTTGACTTTCCGCTTTTGCCAGCGGCGTCCTTCCTCAAGATCGAATTTAGTATCTTGCCAGTCCTTGTGGGTCTGGTGGTCATGGATTTGCCTGCTGCTCTAGGAATTCTCTTGCTTCGCTCACTCTTGAAATTGCTTCTTAATAGTCAAGGAGTGAATACTTACATTGGTTTGCCGATGAATATCGTAGCTTTGGGAGTTTTTGTCATCGTATTTGCTTTGATTTGGAAAAAGGAACGGACAACCCTTCGTTTCCTACTAGGCTCTCTAGCTGGGACTATTGGTTTAACCGTGGCTATGTTGGTTCTCAATTATGTTTATGCTGTTCCTTTGTACGCTAAGTTTGCTAACTTTGATATTGGAAAAATTTTGGGACTTTCCAACTACCTAATGACCATGGTATTACCTTTTAACTTGATTGAAGGAGTAATCTTTTCCGTTTCATTCTGGTTGTTGTATATTCTCTTGAAACCAACTTTAAAACATTATGAGAGATAAACAAACATTTTTAATGAAGGGCAGTTTTGCCCTTTTACTTTTCGTTATTCTTGGCTATATGGTCAAATTTTACCCTGAAACGCTGGTCGGTTTTGACCAACCGATTCAGACTGCAGTTCGAGGAGACTTGCCAGATTATTTGACTATTCTTTTCCGAGCCATCACACGCTTGATTGATATTCCAGTGATTATCACTTGGGTTGTCATTACAGCTTTTGTCTTTTATCGTAAGCGGTGGAAGATAGAAAGTTTCTTCATGCTGGGAAATCTGGCTTTGGCAGGTCTTTTAATCGTGACCTTTAAAAATATTTACCAGCGCCCACGACCAGCTATTTTACACTTGGTTGAGGAGAAGGGATTTTCTTTCCCAAGTGGCCATTCTCTGGCTGTGACGCTGATGGTAGGGACTTTGATTGTTATTCTTAGTCAGCGGATTAAAGATTCGGTCTGGAGAAAAATCGTACAAATCGTCCTTGGCCTCTACCTAGTCAGTGTGTTGGTATCAAGGGTCTATCTGGGAGTTCATTATCCATCAGACGTTCTTGCCAGTCTCTGTGTGGGCTTGGGAGTCTTGTTTATCGAGTTTCCCTTCTATGACAAGCTACGCTTCCAATGGCGATTTAAAGGCAAGCAGAAGTGAGTATCAAATTCCCTTGAGGAGAAAGAAATGAAAGTCAATATAGCAGATCTTCATCCGACTCAACTATACTTATCAGAAAAGAAGTTGCAAGATATTCAGATGCTTTACCAGTCGGCAGAAAGAATCCAAGTCGATCCAATCAGTATTCTTGCCTTTGGAGATTGCTTGTTGATTACAGATGGGCATCACAGGGCTTATCAGGCTTTATTGGCAGGTCGGGATACGATTTCTGCTGAGTTTGATAGAGATGGTGGTGATGAACTATATCATCTCTATGCGCAAGCCTGCGAAGAAAGAAAAATTTACTCTGTTCTGGATTTAAAAAATCATATCTTAGCTCAAGATGAGTATGAAGCAAAATGGTATAACTGGTGTGATGGTTTTAATCAAGCAGCAACTCTTTTGTTGAAAAGGAAAGCAGATGAAACAGGCCTTATAAATAGGTAGTGCATTGTGTCTTGTTCCTTTTTATACTGAAATTAGTCTAATCTAACTTGTTTTTTAACTAAAAATCTGATAAACTATGTAGTAATTGAATAGAAATCTGCAAGACTAGTAACTCAAGGGAAGTATATCAGGGAGGAGAGCCGTGACTGCAAGCTCTCTATATGAAAGCTGGGTGAATTCACTTGCGCATGGATTTAGAAATGAAGGTCTGACTTGTCAGATGAAAACGGATGGTACCGCGTGTCAACGCTCCGAGTGGAGTTTTTGGCATGTGGTTTTCTTTTTATCTACGAGCGACTGATGGAGGAATTATGTCAACTATTGAAGAACAATTAAAAGCGCTTCGTGAAGAAACGCTGGCTAGCTTGAAGCAGATTACTGCTGAAAATAAAAAAGAGATGCAAGATTTGCGTGTCTCTGTCCTTGGTAAAAAGGGATCGCTCACTGAAATCCTCAAAGGGATGAAAGATGTCTCTGCTGAGATGCGTCCGATTATCGGGAAACATGTCAATGAAGCGCGTGATGTCTTGACAGCAGCTTTTGAAGAAACTGCTAAGCTTTTGGAAGAAAAGAAAGTTGCAGCTCAATTAGCAAGTGAGAGTATCGATGTGACCCTTCCAGGTCGTCCAGTTGCGACTGGTCACCGCCACGTCCTCACACAAACCAGTGAAGAAATCGAAGATATCTTCATCGGTATGGGTTACCAAGTCGTGGATGGTTTTGAAGTGGAGCAAGACTACTATAACTTTGAGCGTATGAACCTTCCCAAAGACCACCCAGCTCGCGATATGCAGGATACTTTCTATATCACTGAAGAAATCTTGCTCCGTACCCACACGTCTCCAGTTCAGGCGCGTGCTATGGATGCCCATGATTTTTCTAAAGGTCCTTTGAAGATGATCTCGCCAGGGCGTGTGTTCCGTCGTGATACGGACGATGCGACTCACAGTCACCAGTTCCACCAAATCGAAGGCTTGGTTGTTGGGAAGAACATTTCTATGGCAGATCTTCAAGGAACCCTGCAGTTGATTGTCCAAAAAATGTTCGGTGAAGAGCGTCAAATCCGTCTGCGTCCATCCTACTTCCCATTCACAGAGCCATCTGTTGAGGTGGATGTTTCTTGCTTCAAGTGTGGTGGAGAAGGCTGTAACGTATGTAAGAAAACAGGTTGGATCGAAATTATGGGGGCCGGTATGGTTCACCCACGTGTCCTTGAAATGAGTGGTATCGATGCGACAGTTTACTCTGGATTTGCCTTTGGTCTTGGTCAAGAGCGTGTAGCTATGCTCCGTTACGGAATCAACGATATCCGTGGATTCTACCAAGGAGATGTCCGCTTCTCAGAACAGTTTAAATAATGATTAGAAAAGTAGAAAAGGCAGATGTTGGGGTGTTGTCCAAAATTGCCAAACAAACCTTTAGTGAAACATTTGCTCATGATAATACGGAAGAGCAGTTACAGGAATACTTTGAAGAGTCTTATAGTCTGAGAGTTTTGTCAACTGAGTTGGAAAATCCAGAATCCGAAACCTATTTCATTATGCATGAAGAGGAGATAGCTGGTTTTCTCAAAGTCAACTGGGGAAGTGCTCAGACTGAGAGAGAATTAGAGGATGCTTTTGAAATTCAACGCCTCTATGTGCTACAAAAATTCCAAGGATTTGGACTAGGTAAGCAATTGTTTGGATTCGCTCTTGAACTTGCTACAAAAAATAGTTTTTCTTGGGCTTGGTTAGGTGTTTGGGAGCATAATACAAAAGCTCAAGCATTTTATAATCGATATGGTTTTGAAAAATTTAGCCAACATCATTTTATGGTTGGTCAAAAAGTAGATACAGATTGGTTACTGAAAAAGAAATTAAGGTAAGAAGATGATTCTTCTATTGAAATGATAGGAAAGGAAAATAACTAGAGTGACAACTGTCATTCTGGAAAACTAAATTATGCTTGTATCTTATAAATGGTTAAAAGAATTGGTGGACATTGCTGTGCCATCACAAGAGTTGGCTGAAAAAATGTCAACCACAGGGATCGAGGTCGAAGGTGTGGAATCACCTGCTGCTGGTCTCTCAAAAATTGTCGTCGGTGAGGTCTTGTCTTGCGAAGATGTGCCAGAAACTCACCTCCATGTTTGTCAGGTTAACGTTGGCGAAGAAGAAGCCCGTCAAATCGTCTGTGGTGCACCGAATGTGCGTGCTGGTATCAAGGTTATGGTGGCTCTTCCAGGAGCTCGCATCGCTGACAATTACAAGATCAAAAAAGGGAAAATCCGCGGTCTTGAGTCACTTGGAATGATCTGTTCACTTGGTGAATTGGGAATTTCTGACTCAGTTGTGCCAAAGGAATTCGCAGATGGCATCCAAATCTTGCCAGAAAATGCCGTTCCAGGTGAGGAAGTCTTCTCATATCTAGACTTGGATGATGAAATCATCGAACTTTCTATTACACCCAACCGTGCAGATGCCCTTTCTATGCGTGGAGTGGCTCACGAAGTGGCAGCTATTTATGATAAGGCAGTCAACTTTAAAGAATTTACTCTAACAGAAACTAATGAAGCTGCGGCAGATGCCCTTTCTGTCAGCATTGAGACAGACAAAGCGCCTTACTATGCCGCTCGTATCTTGGATAATGTGACTATCGCACCAAGTCCACAATGGTTGCAAAACCTTCTCATGAACGAAGGAATCCGTCCAATCAATAACGTAGTGGACGTGACCAACTACATCCTTCTCTACTTTGGTCAACCAATGCACGCCTTTGACTTGGATACCTTTGAAGGGAGTGACATCCGTGTGCGTGAAGCGCACGCTGGTGAAAAATTGGTGACCTTGGATGGCGAAGAACGTGACTTGGACGTGAATGACTTAGTTATCACTGTCGCAGACAAGCCAGTAGCCCTTGCAGGTGTCATGGGCGGTCAAGCAACAGAAATCTCTGATAAATCTAGTCGTGTCGTCCTTGAAGCTGCAGTCTTCAACGGAAAATCTATCCGCAAGACCAGTGGTCGCCTCAACCTTCGTTCTGAGTCATCTTCTCGCTTTGAAAAAGGCATCAATGTGGCAACAGTCAATGAAGCCCTTGATGCGGCAGCTAGCATGATTGCAGAACTTACAGGTGCGACGGTGCGTAAAGGTATCGTTTCAGCGGGTGAGCTTGATACCTCTGATGTGAAAGTTTCTTCAACTCTTGCTGATGTTAACCGTGTCCTCGGAACTGAGCTTTCTTATGCTGATGTAGAAGACGTCTTCCGTCGTCTTGGCTTTGGTCTTTCTGGAAATGCAGATAGCTTTACAGTCAGCGTCCCACGTCGCCGTTGGGATATCACCATCGAAGCGGACCTCTTTGAAGAAATCGCTCGTATCTATGGATATGACCGCTTGCCAACCAGCCTTCCAAAAGACGATGGTACAGCTGGTGAATTGACTGCGACACAAAAATTGCGTCGCCAAGTTCGTACTATTGCTGAAGGAGCAGGTTTGACAGAAATCATCACCTATGCTCTAACAACTCCTGAAAAAGCAGTTGAGTTTACGGCTCAACCAAGTAACCTTACTGAACTCATGTGGCCAATGACAGTGGACCGTTCTGTCCTCCGTCAAAATATGATTTCTGGTATCCTTGATACGGTGGCTTATAACGTAGCTCGTAAGAATAAAAACTTGGCCCTTTATGAGATTGGAAAAGTCTTTGAACAAACTGGTAATCCAAAAGAAGAACTTCCAAATGAGATTAATAGCTTTGCCTTTGCCTTGACAGGCTTGGTTGCTGAAAAAGATTTCCAAACAGCAGCAGTTCCAGTTGATTTCTTCTATGCTAAAGGAATCCTTGAAGCCCTATTTACTCGCTTGGGACTAGAAGTGACCTATACGGCAACATCTGAAATCGCTAGCCTTCACCCAGGTCGTACAGCTGTGATTTCACTTGGTGACCAAGTTATTGGTTTCCTTGGCCAAGTGCATCCAGTCACTGCTAAGGCTTACGATATTCCAGAAACGTATGTAGCGGAACTTAACCTTTCAGCCATCGAGGCTGCCCTTCAACCGGTTGCTCCATTTGTGGAAATCACGAAATTCCCAGCAGTCAGCCGTGACGTTGCCCTTCTCCTCAAGGCAGAAGTCACTCACCAAGAAGTTGTAGACGCTATCCAAGCTGCCGGCGTGAAACGTTTGACAGATATCAAACTCTTCGACGTCTTCTCAGGCGAAAAATTGGGACTTGGTATGAAGTCAATGGCTTATAGCTTGACTTTCCAAAATCCAGAAGACAGCTTAACGGACGAAGAAGTCGCACGCTACATGGAAAAAATCCAAGCTTCTCTCGAAGAAAAAGTCAATGCAGAAGTGCGTTAAAGCATCAATCCATCCTTCGGGGTGGATTTTTTTTTCTAAATAACAATTCAGGATCAAAAATGGACAGTTGAGGAGCGGAAGGTATAAATTAAGTTTGCTACTGTATAATGGATTTATCACTAAAAACGCTCCAGGCCATATTTTACACAACAATAGCCTTCTAAAAATGGACAGGAATCATTGTAAAGGCTATCAAAAAGGAGTATAATAAGTGCAAGACATTTCGGAGGTGAAAGATGCTAGAAGTAAGAAGTCTAGAAAAAAGTTTTGGACCCAAGCAAGTTTTGTTTGGTATTGACTTTCAAGCGCGACCAGGTCGTATTTTGGGACTAGTCGGGAAAAATGGTGCTGGGAAGACAACGATTTTCCACAGTATTTTGAAATTTTTAGAATACCAAGGAGAGATTAATCTGGATGGGCAGGATATTCGTCAGGAGACCTATGCTCGGATTGGCTATCTGCCTGAAGAACGCAGTCTCATGCCTAAATTGACAGTCCTGGAACAAGTTCGCTACTTGGCTACTCTAAAAGGTATGGATGCCAAGGAAGTCAAGGAAAAACTCCCTCAATGGATGAAGAGGTTGGAAGTGAAAGGAAAGCTGACAGATAAAATCAAGAGTCTGTCAAAAGGAAATCAGCAGAAGATTCAGCTCATTATTACTCTGATTCATGAGCCAGATTTGATTATCTTGGATGAGCCTTTCAGTGGATTGGACCCAGTCAATACAGAATTGCTCAAACAAGTCATTTTTCAGGAAAAAGAGCGCGGAGCAACCATTATCTTTTCTGACCATGTCATGACCAACGTCGAGGAACTTTGTGACGATATTTTGATGATTCGAGATGGCCGTGTGGTCTTGCATGGACCAGTTCAAGATGTTCGCAATCAATACGGGAAAACACGTCTCTTTGTTTCAAGTGAACGAAGTAAGGAAGAATTGGAAAACCTTCCTCATGTCAAACAGGTGAGCTTGACCAAACAAGGCAGTTGGAAATTGATCCTAGATGACGAGAGCGCTGGAAGGGAACTCTTCCCAATCTTGACTCAGGGGCAATATATCGCAACTTTTGATCAACAAGCGCCGACAATCGATGAAATCTTTAAACTAGAATCAGGGGTGGAAGTATGAGAAATATGTGGGTTGTAATGAAGGAAACCTATCTTCGACATGTTAAGTCATGGAGTTTCTTCTTTATGGTGATTTCGCCGTTCCTCTTTTTAGCCTTATCTGTAGGAATTGGCTACCTCCAAGGGTCTTCTATGGCCAAGAATAGCAAGATAGCAGTAGTAACAACAGTGCCATCTGTGGAAGAAGGGCTCAAGGGTACTAATGGTATCAACTTTGATTATAAGGATGAAGCCAGTGCCCAAACTGCTATCAAGGATGAGAAAATCAAGGGTTACCTAACCGTCGACCAAGAGGACAGCGTCATCAAGGCCGTCTATCATGGTGAAACCTCTCTTGAAAGTGGCATCAAACTAGCTGTAACCAATAGACTAAATGAACTGCAATACCAACTCAATCGTTCGGCAGCTAATTTGTCTCAAGAACAGGAAAAACGCCTGAGTCAAACCGTTGATTTTACTGAGAAGATTGATGAATCTAAGGAAAACAAAAAAATTGTTCAAACCATTGCGGCCGCAGGGCTTGGTTTCTTCCTTTATATGATTTTGATTACCTATGCTAGTGTCACTGCTCAGGAAGTGGCTAGCGAGAAAGGAACCAAAATCATGGAGGTGGTCTTCTCTAGTATCCGAGCTAGTCATTATTTCTACGCTCGCATGCTGGCTCTGCTTCTTGTGATTTTGACCCATATTGGCATTTACGTCGTGGGTGGACTTGCTGCCATTCTTCTCTTTAAAGACCTACCAATCTTGGCACAATCTGGTATTTTAAACCATATAGGAGAGGCTTTCTCGCTCAACACCTTATTGTTTGTCTTGGTTAGCCTCTTTATGTACGTTGTTTTAGCAGCCTTCCTAGGTTCTATGGTTTCTCGTCCTGAGGACTCAGGAAAAGCCTTGTCGCCTTTGATGATTTTGATTATAGGTGGTTTTTTTGGAGTGACAGCTCTAGGTGCAGCTGGTGACAATCTCATCTTGAAGATTGGTTCATATATTCCCTTTATTTCGACCTTCTTCATGCCATTTAGAGCCATTAATGGCTATGCAAATGGGTTAGAAGCTTGGATTTCGCTTGCGATTACGATTGCTTTTGCAGTAACTGCAACAGTCTTTATCGGACGTATGTATGCTAGTCTCGTTTTGCAGACAGATGATTTAGGTCCTTGGAAAACCTTTAAACGTGCCTTATCTTATAAATAGAAGAGCCTCGCGAAAGCGAGGTTTTTTAGAGACAAAAAGAGTGGAATTTAGAAAAATATTTTTCATATCTATTGACTTTTAGGGGTGAAATTTGGTATGATAGTAGGCGGTATTGTTTACCCCATTTGAAAGGCCCCGGAACCTTCCAAATACTTTTCGATGGGAAGGAACACCCATCACCGTAAACAAAAATCGAACTATATATAGGAGAAATCATGAACAAAACAACATTTATGGCTAAACCAGGCCAAGTTGAACGTAAATGGTACGTAGTTGACGCAACTGATGTACCACTTGGACGTCTTTCTGCAGTAGTTGCTAGCGTACTTCGCGGAAAAAACAAACCAACATTTACACCACACACTGATACAGGTGACTTTGTAATTGTTATCAATGCTGAAAAAGTTAAATTGACTGGTAAAAAAGCAACTGATAAAATCTACTACACTCACTCAAACCACCCAGGTGGATTGAAACAAATCTCTGCAGGTGAACTTCGTTCTAAAAATGCAGTACGTTTGATTGAGAAATCAGTTAAAGGTATGCTTCCACACAATACTCTTGGACGCGCTCAAGGTATGAAGTTGAAAGTATTTGTTGGAGCTGAGCACACTCACGCTGCACAACAACCAGAAGTTCTTGACATTTCAGGACTTATCTAAGGAAAGGAACAATAAAGTATGTCACAAGCACAATATGCAGGTACTGGACGTCGTAAAAACGCTGTTGCACGCGTTCGCCTTGTTCCAGGAACTGGTAAAATCACTGTTAACAAAAAAGATGTTGAAGAGTACATCCCACACGCTGACCTTCGTCTTGTCATCAACCAACCGTTCGCAGTTACTTCAACTGTAGGTTCATACGACGTTTTCGTTAACGTTGTAGGTGGTGGATACGCTGGTCAATCAGGAGCTATCCGTCACGGTATCGCTCGTGCCCTTCTTCAAGTAGACCCAGACTTCCGCGATTCATTGAAACGCGCAGGACTTCTTACACGTGACTCACGTAAAGTTGAACGTAAGAAACCAGGTCTTAAGAAAGCTCGTAAAGCATCACAATTTAGTAAACGTTAAAACTTATTTAAACTTATTGAAAGCATTTCGTATCAAAAATACGGGATGCTTTCTCTGTTCACCCCAAATTTTTGTAACTAGGTGATACTTGAAATTAATACAAATTTGGTTGTTTTTGATAAATCTAAGCAACACTAAATGATGAAGTGAAAGGGGATGAATCTTTGATAGTATTCATTTATTGTGAAATATGATATATTTATTAATTAGATGGATGAATACTTCTAGAGTTAAATATAGCATAATAGGGACAGACTTTTTGGTTTATTTTTGTTTGTAGTCGGATTATGAAAGAATATCCAATATTATGCGATAAGATAGAATGTTACAAAAAAGAAAGGGGATGCAATCCGATGAAGAAAGACAGATTAATTGTATTGACAGATGCTGTTCTAGCAATTATTATGACCATCTTGATTTTAGAGTTAGAAAAACCAACAACACCAAGTCTTGAAGCTTTTTGGGATTTACGGCAAAATTTCTTTGCTTGTTTTCTTTCCTTTTTCTGGTTGGGATCGTTATGGATGGCACTAAACACATTATGGGAAAAGGTTGAGAAAATTTCCTCAGAAATTATTTGGTGGAATTTGTTTCTACTCTTGGAGCGGCAGGAGTTCTCTTTGGAGAATTTCATGCCATCCAAGATACCAGTCTGAATGATGTGGTGGACCGGATCTATATAAATGTCAAGGATTTACCGTTTCAGTCCTTGGGAGCTTTAGCTAATATCCTGTCTGATGTTAAGAAGGGACTGATTCAAGACAGTCATATCTGGTCTTTCTTCCAGTCATTTTTCAAACAATATCAGTTGATAATCAGCTTAAATCAGATCTATCAGTTTGTCTATCTTTCTCTGATGGAGATCATGTCCTATCTTCACTTTGATTATTGGAAAAAAACGGCTCGGTCAGGAGCTAGTATGAATAAGGAGAACAAATGAAACGTTTAAAAATGTTATGGCATATTATGCAGGTTACGGGTTTTACTCGGTTTGCTCTGAGTTTTGTGACCTTTGTTTTTGGGTCAGGAGGCGTGCTTTTCCTAGTTGAACCTGCTATCACAAATTACGGAGACGGTCTTTGGTATGCTTTTGTGACTTCGACGACTGTCGGCTACGGGGATCTCCTAGCTGTGACCTTGATTGGAAGGATTACCAGTGTCTTCTTGACGATTTATGGGCTCATATTTTTTGGCTGTTTATCAGCTGTTATTTTTAATTATTATACCAATTTAAATAAGGAAAGAGGAGAGGACAAATGACTGCCAATTATTCAACACGGGAATACCGTGAGAAATTATACGATGACCTTCATGTTCGATTGAGAGATACAGCGATTTTGATGTGTGCAATTTTTATTGCCTCTATCGGACTAAATATGAATTCAACAGCTGTCATTATAGGAGCCATGTTGATTTCACCTCTCATGACACCGATTGTTGGACTGGGATTCGGTTTAGCTATTTTTGATACGCGTTTAATCAAGCAATCTCTAGAGGTTTTATTGACTCAAGTGTTGGTCAGTTTGCTTGTCTCGACTCTGTATTTCTGGATTTCTCCCTTGTCTTATGCAAGTAGCGAGTTGATTGCACGAACCTCTCCAACCATTTGGGATGTCCTCATTGCTATTGCTGGTGGGATTGCTGGTGTGATCGGTTCAAGGAAAAAAGAAGCAAACAATATCGTGCCAGGAGTAGCCATTGCTACAGCTTTGATGCCGCCTATCTGTACTGCTGGCTATGGTTTAGCTAATGGGAATGTACGATTTTTATTGGGGGCTCTCTATCTTTTCTTGATCAACTGTGTCTTTATCATGCTA
>NZ_JVGV01000004.1:0-6722 GCF_001076775.1 Streptococcus pseudopneumoniae | reverse complement strand
ATTTCATAATAAAAACACCCCAAAAGTTAGATTTTTTCTGTCTAACTTTTGGGGTGCAGTTCAGTTTTGGTCTTTTCATAAGCTTTTTTTATCTATTCTTCCATGCTTGGTAACGGGTATCAATCAATAATTGGGTAAGGCGTCCCATGGTTTCCCTTTCTTCTGGAGTGAGGGATTGCGCTTGGACAAAGAGATGATGAATGTGTTCAATAGCCTTGAAGGAAGATAGGTCATTGATGGAGCTAATACCAGCATCTAGAATGGTGCCAAAGAAGAGGTCGAAGTAGAGCTGAAGTTCTTCGTCAGGGACTGTCGCTACCCATTCTTTGAAGGTTGTGTTTACTTGTTGACTATCGCTGTTGGTCTTATCCAGTTGGACGAAGTGTCTATCCTCAATCTGCCAACTAAAGGTATCGTGCTGGGCGATGCCACCTAAGGCAGTACTCTGAACGATGATTTGGTGGGCAGGAATTTCCAGCATCCTACCGATGATGGAACCTTGTGGAATGAAGACCTTGGTTCTATCCATTATTCTTTGATAACCTTCGGTCTGTGTCAATTCTTGATGGAGACCAGGCGCATCAAATGTATAGACTTCGGTAATCTGATTTTGCAAGCTTTGCTCAATTTGACTAGCCGCATAGATAGCTAGATTTCCTCCCTTGGAATGCCCAGCTAGAATGACTTTTTTCCTAGGATGGTGGACAAAAAAGTTTTCTAAATAGCATAGGGCGTGCTTTTGAGAAGGAATTTCCTTCATATAGGTCATGTGGAAATCTTCCTTCCAGCCAATGATACTGTCATCTGTCCCACGAAAGACAATCAGATAGGTATCGAGAGTGAGGCGGTAGGTCATAGCCGCAAATTGCTTTTGCAGTTCAGGGTCGATTTCGTTGATAAAATAGGAGAGTTTGCAATTTTTGAAGCGCTTGTGTTGAGATAGCTCATCCAATAGCTGGAGTCGATTTTTGCTGGTCAACATGCTAGACTCTCTTGGAACCTGAGGTGCCAAGTCTAAAAGTCGCTGAGGACTTGTGGATACTAGATTATCAAAGGGGAGGTAGGTGGTTTCTGTTAAGGCTAGAATGTCTAATTCATTTAAAGGAAGGTCATAAAAGGAATCGTATGCGACATCTTTCAGGTAGTCAAAAATATTGGCCATAAGTGCTCCTTTCTTTTTATTTATCTTATCAAATTTCCCTTAAATTAGCTAGTAGGATTGCATCACTTTGTTGGCTACAAACAAGCTCTTTCAAATTCAGTTTCAGGCCTGCTAGCATGGAAAAATCTGTTATAATAATAGAAAAGGAGGAGCGCATGCACAAGATTTTACTAGTAGAAGATGATCAGGTCATTCGTCAACAGGTCGGGAAAATGCTCTCTGAATGGGGATTTGAAGTGGTTCTGGTAGAAGACTTTATGGAAGTTTTGAGTCTTTTTGTCCAGTCGGAGCCTCATCTGGTCCTCATGGATATTGGATTGCCCTTGTTTAATGGCTATCACTGGTGTCAGGAAATCCGCAAGATTTCCAAGGTGCCTATCATGTTTCTGTCTTCGAGAGACCAGGCTATGGATATTGTCATGGCAATCAATATGGGGGCGGATGACTTTGTGACCAAGCCTTTTGACCAGCAGGTTCTTTTAGCCAAGGTTCAGGGCTTGTTGCGTCGTTCCTATGAGTTTGGGCGTGACGAGAGTTTACTGGAATATGCTGGTGTTATCCTCAATACCAAATCCATGGATTTACATTATCAAGGGCAAGTCTTGAATTTGACCAAGAACGAATTCCAGATTTTACGAGTTTTGTTTGAGCATGCAGGCAATATCGTAGCGCGTGATGACCTGATGCGGGAACTTTGGAACAGTGACTTTTTTATTGATGATAATACGCTCTCTGTCAATGTGGCTCGATTGCGTAAAAAGTTGGAAGAGCAGGGGTTGGTAGGATTTATCGAGACCAAGAAAGGGATAGGGTACGGACTGAAGCATGCTTGATTGGAAACAATTTTTTCTAGCCTATCTGCGTTCCCGTAGTCGTCTGTTTGTCTATCTGATTTCTTTGACGTTTCTGCTCTTACTCTTTCAGTTTTTATTTGCCAGTTTGGGAATTTACTTTCTCTACTTTTTCCTCTTGTGTTGCTTTGTAACCATTTTATTTTTCGCTTGGGACATATTGGTAGAAATGCAGGTATATCGTCAGGAAATTCTCTATGGGGAGAGGGAAGCTCAGTCTCCTTTGGAAAGAGTTTTAGCAGAAAAATTAGAAGCGCGTGAGATGGAACTTTATCAGCAGAGATCAGATTCAGAAAGAAAACTGACGGATTTACTGGATTACTATACCTTGTGGGTCCATCAGATTAAGACCCCCATTGCAGCCAGTCAACTCTTAGTTGCAGAAGTAGCCGACCGCCAACTGAAGCAGCAATTAGAACAGGAAATTTTCAAGATTGATTCCTATACCAATCTAGTTTTACAGTACCTGCGTTTAGAAAGTTTCCATGATGATTTGGTCTTGAAGCAGGTGCAAATTGAGGACTTGGTCAAGGAAATAATTCGTAAATATGCTCTTTTCTTTATTCAAAAAGGCCTAAATGTCAACCTATATGACCTTGATAAAGAAATTGTGACGGATAAGAAGTGGTTACTAGTGGTCATTGAACAAATTATCTCAAATAGTCTCAAGTACACCAAGGAAGGTGGTCTGGAGATTTATATGGAAGGCCAGGAACTCTGTATCAAGGATACGGGAATCGGGATAAAAAACAGTGATGTCCTCCGAGTCTTTGAACGTGGCTTCTCAGGATATAATGGACGCCTAACTCAGCAGTCATCTGGACTTGGCCTCTATCTATCTAAGAAAATTTCTGAAGAACTGGGGCACCAGATTCGTATCGAGTCTGAGGTTGGAAAAGGAACGATAGTGCGGATTCAGTTTGCTCAAGTAAACTTAGTCCTTGAGTGAGAAGAGACAATGAGTTTTTACCCAATCTCTTTTTGCTATATTTCAGGATATTTGAAGACTGTTTTTTACAAAACCAATAATAGAATTTTTAATACGGAATATAGTATAAATACTGGTTCAAAGTGAAGTTTTGTATGCTTTATACTTTTGTTGAGTATAAAATCTATAAACTAAGGGTGAATTACAAAAATTAATTTGAGATGAAGTGAATTGTAGACTTGGGAAATGTCTCCTATTCGATTTCAGAATGAATCGTTGATACAGGATTAAAAGAACTGCAGCTTTCTTTTTATTTTGAATGAGATAGGTGTATATAGATTTGTGTAACTGGTGTAGAACTGTTTCCAAGAATTTATTGAATGTATCGAATACACACATCCTATTGATTTTGAACCAGTTTTTAATTTCTAAATGTTATAATAGTTTTATCAAGTAAAAGGAGACTACCATGATTGGAGACAATATAAAATTCTTACGAAAATCACATAATCTGATATAACCAGAATTTTCACGGATTGTGGGTGTGTCACGAAATAGCCTAAATCGTTAGAAAAACTGAAAAAGCTTACTTTCAATAGAAGTGTTGGAAATATTCATTTTACATCTATCAAAGAAACATGGGATAGACCTATATTTTACAAAATAGCAAATTATATTTTGAATGATAGTAAAAACTGCAGAACTTGTGTGATTTACAATTATTGCACTCAATGTCTGAGTATCGCACTATCTGAAATAAGGAATAGTAGAGATTGTTCTGAGATATGTAAAAAAACGCATTAGCAAGGAGTATCGTATATGCTACCATATCTTAAAACTATTAGATGGTATCTCTTCTTTAATTTTCTTTTTGGTGTAGTATCGAATATCTGCACAGCTTTGTTACCGTATTTCACGCAGGCATTAATCAAAGGGGATTATCAAGTAGCTCTATATGGTTACTCTATGTCAGTGGCAGGCTATTTGAGTTGTAACTATATCCAAATGATACTTGATTGGAAGCAGGGGATTATCTTTTCGACTACTTTGAAAAATGAGTGGTTTCGTTCACTTCTGGGACTCAGTCACCACGATTTCAAGCAGAAAACAGTAGCAGAGTATATTTCCTATCAATCTAATGACCTAGATTCGTTGGAAAAGGATTACCTTCCTCCATTGATGAGTTTTATCAAACAAATTTTACGTATCATCATTTACGCTTTCATTATTAGCAGAACAATTAATCCTATTGTATCACTGATTTTAATCTTTTCCACTGGAATTAGTATTCAAATTCCTAAAATCGTTGGGAAGTTGACCGCTAATCGTAGACAGGTTTACTTGAAAAAACAAGGAGATTACTATCGAACTTTGGAGGATTTGCTCATGGGACATCATTTGGTAAATAAACTAACTATGTCGCATTTTTTGAATCAACAAAAGAGTTCTCTAAAGAATTTGCAGGATAAGTATTTTAAGTATGGTTTGACAAAAATTACAGGCATCTTATTGACAGGTGTTTCTTTTGAATTCATTAATCTTGTTCTGTTTATTTATTTAGCCTACTCTCTATCTCACCAGCAACTCGGTATTCCTGAGGTGGTGGCGAGTTTCGGATATATTAATGCTTTTTCTGAACCAATACAGGAAATCCTTTATGATTTACAAATGTTAGAGTCCGTAAAGCCTGTAATCAAGAGTTTTCAAAACATTGTTGGGAGACCCGTTTCAGTTCAAGCACCTCAACATTCTTTTGATACGATTACTTTGAAAAACATTTCCAAACAACTGGGAGAATCAAAATTGATAATTACTTCCGCTACGATTCAAAAAGGGGATAAAATTGCGCTTATTGGTAAGAATGGGTCTGGAAAAAGTAGTCTTCTCAACATTTTAAATGGAACAGATGAAGATTTTGAAGGACAAATTGTGCTAGATGGGCTTGTTTTGGACCATCTTTGGGGAAGATTCGGTATGATTCTGCAACAAGAACATACATTTATTTCAAGTTATGAAAATAATGTAACGCTATTCAATAGTTTCAATGAAAAATTCAGAGAAGAAGATTTTGAAAAAATTCCACCACAATCCCTGTCAGGTGGTCAGCAACAACGAATGTATTTAAATCGTGAGAAAAATCGTAAAAATCCATTGCTTATCCTAGACGAACCTTTCTCTGCCTTGGATACTAATCAGTTTAAAATGGAATTGGAAAGAGTTCTGGAACTACCAAGTGCCGTCATTGTTACTTTACATCGCCAAAACGAATTATTAAGTAAGTTTGACCAAGTTTGGGAAATTAAGAATGGAGAACTTGTAATTTTGAAATAGCTAAATTATAAAGAATAAAACGCATAGTATCAAGGTTCTTCTGATACCGTTTTTCCTTCTTCGGATAAGGAAACAAAAATTTCTTGCTTCCTCTATCTGTTCAATTGATAGATTTCGTCAGAGAAAGAATGTAAAATTTTTGATATAATGTTAAGGATGGACTGTCGGATATTTAAAAGATAATGTTCAAAAGAATAACAGGTGAGAAGAAAAATATGTAAGATTGGACAAAAGTCTCTCTACCATCATCCATGCAGAAACAAGATTATATGAAATAAAAGGAGTAACCAATGAACGGAAACTATTCAACACGTGAATACCGTGAGAAATTATATGATGATCTTCATGTTCGATTAAGAGATACAGTGATTTTGATGTGTGCGATTTTTATTGCCTCTATTGGCCTAAATATGAATTCAACAGCTGTCATTATTGGAGCCATGCTGATTTCCCCTCTTATGACACCGATTGTTGGACTGGGGTTTGGTGATGGAGATCATGTCCTATCTTCACTTTGATTATTGGAAAAAAACGGCTCGGTCAGGAGCTAGTATGAATAAGGAGAACAAATGAAACGTTTAAAAATGTTATGGCATATTATGCAGGTTACGGGTTTTACTCGGTTTGCTCTGAGTTTTGTGACCTTTGTTTTTGGGTCAGGAGGCGTGCTTTTCCTAGTTGAACCTGCTATCACAAATTACGGAGACGGTCTTTGGTATGCTTTTGTGACTTCGACGACTGTCGGCTACGGGGATCTCCTAGCTGTGACCTTGATTGGAAGGATTACCAGTGTCTTCTTGACGATTTATGGGCTCATATTTTTTGGCTGTTTATCAGCTGTTATTTTTAATTATTATACCAATTTAAATAAGGAAAGAGGAGAGGACAAATGACTGCCAATTATTCAACACGGGAATACCGTGAGAAATTATACGATGACCTTCATGTTCGATTGAGAGATACAGCGATTTTGATGTGTGCAATTTTTATTGCCTCTATCGGACTAAATATGAATTCAACAGCTGTCATTATAGGAGCCATGTTGATTTCACCTCTCATGACACCGATTGTTGGACTGGGATTCGGTTTAGCTATTTTTGATACGCGTTTAATCAAGCAATCTCTAGAGGTTTTATTGACTCAAGTGTTGGTCAGTTTGCTTGTCTCGACTCTGTATTTCTGGATTTCTCCCTTGTCTTATGCAAGTAGCGAGTTGATTGCACGAACCTCTCCAACCATTTGGGATGTCCTCATTGCTATTGCTGGTGGGATTGCTGGTGTGATCGGTTCAAGGAAAAAAGAAGCAAACAATATCGTGCCAGGAGTAGCCATTGCTACAGCTTTGATGCCGCCTATCTGTACTGCTGGCTATGGTTTAGCTAATGGGAATGTACGATTTTTATTGGGGGCTCTCTATCTTTTCTTGATCAACTGTGTCTTTATCATGCTA
>NZ_JVGV01000003.1:0-1151 GCF_001076775.1 Streptococcus pseudopneumoniae | reverse complement strand
AAGGTGAAAAAGGAGACCGAGGCGAACGCGGTCTAACTGGAGCTAAAGGTGAAAAAGGAGACCAAGGTGAACGCGGTCTCACTGGAGCACAAGGTCAGGCAGGTCGTGACGGTGTAACTCCAACCGTAACCGTTAAAGATAATAAAAATGACGGCACTCATACTATCACTATTAACGACGGTAGAGGTAATGTTACAAGTACTGTTGTAAGAGATGGTTTCGATGGCGCAAGTCCATTAGTTGCGACTCAACGAAATGACGCAGATAAAACAACAACAGTTATCTTCTATTATGACCAAAATGATAACAACGAATTTGATGCAGAAGATACAAAACTAAAAGAAGTTGTCATTGCAGATGGTGCTAAAGGCGAAAAAGGTGACCAAGGCGAACGTGGTCTAACCGGAGCGCAAGGTGAAAAAGGAGAACGTGGAGACCGTGGTGAAACAGGAGCAGCGGGACGTGACGGAAAAACTCCAAAAATCACAACTGCTCGTGGAGCAGATGGTCGCAGTACTGACATTACATTTACAGTTCCAGGAGAAGAACCTGTAACAGTTAACATTAAAGATGGTAAAGATGGACGTACACCAACCATTGACTTAAATGCCTTAGCTGAAGCAGCAGCAAGATTAAACAATCAAAGAAGCGGAAGAGTAAGAAGAGCTTTAGCAGACGCCCCATCTACAGCACCAGCAGAAAAACCAAGAGAAGGTACTCTTATTACAGCGTACTTTGATAACAATGGTAATGGTCGGTACGATGAAGGTATAGATGACTTAATTGCTAAACAACCAATTTATAATGGTACAGACGGTGCCAATGGTGCAGCAGGTGCAGCCGGACGTAATGGTGCTGAATTATTAAGTGGACCTAAAGCACCAACAGCAGATGATGGTAAAGATGGCGACACTTATATCGATGCAACTACAGGTGATGTTTATAAGAAAGAAAACGGAACTTGGGATAAGATTGGTAACATTCGTGGACCTCAAGGTCTAAAAGGTGAAGCCGGAGTTGCAGGACCACAAGGGCCACAAGGGCTACAAGGACCTAAGGGTGACCAGGGTGCTCAAGGTCTTCAAGGACGTGATGGTCAAGACGGAGCACAAGGTTTACCAGGACGCGACGGACGTGATGGCGCAGCAGGT
>NZ_JVGV01000002.1:0-1845 GCF_001076775.1 Streptococcus pseudopneumoniae | reverse complement strand
AATAATGGAGCCGGTGGGAGTCTTAGAAAGATTGTTAAATCAACTCATAGTGACTTTAGGGTCTGTTTTAAGTCATGTTTTCCCAAAAAATGGCGTAAATCACGGCTCAATCCTGTATTAAAATCTACTTGCATTATACCACAAATTCCTATTTAAATTTCAAAAAATCTTCATCAAAAATATTATTATTAACAAAACACCGTTTTTGACAATAATCAAAAAAAGAAAAAGAAGGCATTATTAACAAAATGGCATTTTTGACAATAATACACCACGATTTCCTCTTCCTATTCTTCAAGAAAACGTTTTTTTGAACAATAGGATTTAGATTTTAGTTTCTAATCGTTCAAAATGCGTGTTTTGCAAAATAGAAATACAAACTCCAATTTTGTTAACGTCAACAAAACTGGCAACTAAGGGCTTT
Source organism: Streptococcus pseudopneumoniae (assembly GCF_001076775.1). Classification (GTDB taxonomy): domain Bacteria; phylum Bacillota; class Bacilli; order Lactobacillales; family Streptococcaceae; genus Streptococcus; species Streptococcus pseudopneumoniae_G. The sequence continues at coordinate 1,421 of NZ_JVGV01000002.1, read as the reverse complement.
ATAAAGCTATTTGTTGATGTCAACAAGTCACTTCTAGACAAACAAAAAAACCGCAAGCCTGAGCCTGCGGTAGAAAGAACAGTTTAGAAAGTTTCCTTTCTATTTATTTTTAAGATTATTTAGTCGTAATCAAGCCATCAGGCTCTACTGTAAATTCTGGCTTATCTGCCAGTGTTCCGTCTGGTTTGATGTAGTACCAGCCTGTGCCGTCTGCTGACTGGATAAAGGCGTTTGATAGCATGGCACCTTCTTTAGCGTCAAGATAGTACCAAGTCAGCTTATGCTTAATCCAACCAGTGACCATCTTACCTTCTTCGTCGAAGTAATACCAAGCATTATTGATACGAGCCCATCCAGTGGCCATAGAGCCTGAATCCGTGAACCAGTACCAAGCTTCGTTATAGTTCAACCAGGTACTCCGCTTCATGAATCCTTTATCATCGAAATAGTACCAAGCGTCATTGATTTTCTCCCATTTTTCAGTTGGGTATGAGCCATCTTCACGAACCCACCACCAACCATATTGGTTCTGTTGCCAGCCGATTTCGACTTCTTCGGGAGGTACAATATACCCAACGATTTCACTTACAGAACGCTCGTTGTAGCGACAAGGGCCGCCTACTTCCAAGTAGTCCCAGTTTCCATCGATGTTCTGCTCAATCGTCTTGATTGTAGAGCCATCTGAGTCTTCATAGACAAGACCAGTATGGCCATAGTTGACACCATCGCTAGCTACGTATGATTTCACGAAGAACCAACCAGCCTTTGGATATTCGGCATCATACACGACTTTCAAGCCTTGTGAACGTGCCGATTCAAGCAAGTCATAAGCGTTGCCCCAGAGAGTCACACCGTACCAATTTTTAAAAGCATAGCACGGAACATCCGCGCATTGCATCCCGAAAGCATTATCCTGGTCCACTCCATCGCCAGAATTGGCCTTGTCGATGAAGAATTGAATCATTTCTTGTTTTTTAGACATACCTACTCCTCACTTGGTTTCTTGTATTCTAGCGCTCTTGTGCTGTCTGTGATTCCGCTAGTCGTTGGGTCGTTGACCAGACCGATAGCAGTCAAGAACACGAATACCGCATTAACAAGCAGAATCAACTTGTTGCCGATATCACCTAAATCCAGATGATATCCAAAGACTGCTGCACCAGCTTGCAAGAGAAGTAAGAAGGCTGGGATAGCAGACAGGTAAAAGGTTTTATTTTCTAGTCGTAGTTTCCAGTTAATCATATTGTTTTCCTTTCTATTATGGCAATTTCGTAGGCCAAGGCTCATCTGTCAAGTATGAGATAGCGCTCACACGAATATCTCCAATATCTCGGTCGGTCGGTATGTTCTCGTTAAAAGTGAATTGAATGAAATTTAAGTCAGATTTACCGCCTAAATACCAAATTCCATAAGGTCTACCC